>VXRJ01000018.1:0-273076 GCA_009838525.1 Acidobacteriota bacterium | reverse complement strand
CCTCACCCGGCGCGCCCTCAATCCATCAGCTCACCAGCCTCAGCGCTCGTAGGTTTTTTAAAACCCCCCCGGGGGGGGGGGGGCCCCCCCCCCCCCCGCGACCAGGAAATCGTCCCCGGTACGGATGCGGCGGCTGCGCCACACGCCAATCAGAACCAGAAGCGACAGATAGAGAACGACTGCGGTCAGCACGGGATCATTCTGGATCATCTGGCCGATAATGACCGCCGGTAGTCATCCAGGCCGCCATGCCAACGAAGAAAGCAGCCGCACGACAATCGCCCGCGCCGAAACGAACGACCCGCCCGCTCGACGAATACCGGACAAAGCGCGACTTCACGAAGACGCCGGAACCGGACGGCAAGCAGGCGCGGCAGAAGACGAGACGTCGGCGATCCCGCGAGACGTCCGAGCTGTACTTCTGTGTTCAGAAGCACCTCGCCAGCCACCTCCACTACGACCTTCGTCTGGAACATCAGGGCGTCCTGTTGTCATGGGCAGTCCCGAAGGGACCGTCGCTGCAACCGGCAGACAAGCGCATGGCGGTCCGAACCGAGGATCATCCATACGACTACGGCAGCTTCGAAGGCGTCATCCCGGAAGGCTACGGGGCCGGAATCGTGATGCTCTGGGACCGCGGCAAGTGGACGCCGGAAGTTGACGACATCGACGCCGCGCTCGGACGGGGCGACCTGAAGTTCTCGCTCGACGGCTTCAAGCTCAAGGGATCCTGGGCGCTCGTCCGCATCCGCGACCGGGCGGACACGCCCCCGAAACAGCGCGGCCGCAACTGGCTGCTGATAAAGCACGCCGACTTTTGGTCGGGGCCGGTCGAGATCACGAGTTTTGCCCCGCTGAGTGTGAAGAGCGAGGGAGACTTCGACGACATTCTGGCCGAAGAGATGCCAGCGCAGTGGGTGACGGGACGACCGGCAACCGCGGTCGGCTCGGGACGCGCGGCGGCACTGACGCGCGACGTGATCGAGCGGGCGGCAAGAAAGATCCTGGCGCGGCAAAGGGCGCGGCGACGCTAGCAGCCGCGCCCTTCGGGCGCCCTTACTGCAGCAGGCGACGAGCCAGCACGCTCCAGACCGCATAGGCAAGGCGACGGCGCGCGTGGCGCGCGATCTGGCCCTGCCAGAACTGCCCGGTAACCAGCTCGCATCCCTTCGGGATCTCACCTATCGGCAGCAGTTCCTTGTGCTCGGCGGCGTAGCGCGCCATCACGTCGGGTTGCTGCTCGGCGGTGTTCGCGATGGCGACATCGATCGGCCGGCCAATGGCCTCACCGACCCGGCGCACGGCCTCTCCCACCGTAAAGCCATGCATGCCCCGGCCCTCGGTCACGATGTTCGTCACCAGGATGATGGGACCCGGCGAAGCGGCAACCGCCTCGGCTACCCCGGTGACCAGAAGGATCGGCATCAGGCTCGTGTAGAAGCTCCCCGGCCCGATCACAATCGCGTCGAAGCGGCGGATCGCCTCCGCTGTCGCCGTGTGAACCGCCGGCACCGGGTCGAGCCAGATCCGGCTGATCCGATGTCCGTTGGTCTGCTCCCGATCCACTCCGACTTCGCTCTCGGCGCGCGTGCCGTCTTCGTATTCCGCGAAGAGCGTCGACTGTTCGACGCTGACCGGGAGCACACGACCGCTGCAATCCAGCAGGCTCCGGAGACCGTCGACGGCCGCGAGGAAGTCCCCGCTGTACTGCTGCATCATCGAAAGCAGGAGGTTCCCGCCGGTATGCCCACCCAGCCGGCCATTCTCGAACGCAGGCAGACGCGACAGCAGGAGGGCTCGAGCCTCCTTCTCGTTGCGCGCGAGCGAGCAGGCGCACTTCAGCACGTCGCCGGGTGGCAGGACGCCCAGTTCGTCCCGAAGCTGGCCGGAGCTTCCTCCGCTGTCGAACATGGTCACGACAGCGTTCACCTCCACCCAGGGGTTCTGCTTGAGCCCTCCCAGCAGGCTCGGCAGGCCGGTGCCGCCTCCGAGGCAGCCCACGTTCAGGCGCCGCAACTCCACGGTGCGGCATTATGGCACGGCTTGAGATCGCAGAGGCGCCCGCGATACGCTCTGTGAGACGGGGTACAGTACGACTCAGGAGTACTCATGACGACGAAACGGTGGATGCTGGCCGGCATCGCGGCGCTGGCGCTCGGACTGCTGACGCTGCCGGGAGTGCGGAGCTTCACGCTCGGCACGATGACGGCAGGCGGCGATGGATCGGAAACGGCGGAAGTGGCCTGCGACGACGACGCACGTCCGGCTCCGATGGAATTCACCCTGCGCGACATCAACGGCGACCAGGTGAACCTCGCCGAGTTGACCGGCAACGTCATCCTGCTCAACTTCTGGGCCACCTGGTGCGGCCCGTGCAAGATCGAGATCCCCTGGTTCGTAGAGTTCCAGCGGGAGTACGAAGACGACGGCCTCGTGGTGCTCGGCCTCTCGGTCGATGACACACCGGAGCAGATCCGCCCGTTCGCGGCAGAGTTCCAGGTGAACTACCCGATGCTGGTCGGGCTCGGGCGCGAGGACTTCCAGGAGGCCTACGGGCCGATTTGGGGACTGCCGGTCACCTTCTTCATCGACCGCGAAGGCACGCTCTGCCGGACGCATATGGGTATTGCCACGCGCGAGGCATTCGAACAGGACATCAAGGACCTGCTCTAGCCGGGGCCGATTCGGCGCTGGTGTATCATCAGGTCATGGGCAAGGGCTTCGAGCGGGCACGCCTCGGATGCGGGTGCCGCGTCCGGTTCCGCGACGGCGTCGAAGGAAGCCCCGTCACCGTGGTGATCGAGGCGAAGGGTGCAGGATGTCCGCTGCCCCGCCATGTCGGCGGCCTCCCGGTCTACGACCACCGCGAAGCTCTCCGCCCTCCGAACCGGATCGTCCCGATCGCCGAAGGCGACTACGAAGAAGAGGGTTAGCAGCCCCGTGCCCCCGCTGGCCTCTGAAGTTGAGATCGACTGCCCCTGCTGCGGTGCGACCCTTGTCTACGATCTGAACCTGCGGCGTGTGGTCTCCCACCACGAACCGCCGTCATCGGACCGGCCCGCGCTCGAGGACGCCGATGATATTCTGGCTGCCGCGAGAGCGAGGCGGGAAGCGGCCTTCCAGCAATCCGTTGTTCAGGAGCGGGGTCGTAGCGACGCGCTCTCCAAGCGGTTCGAGGACGCCCTGAAGCAGGCGAACGAGGAACCGATCACGCGCCCGACGCGCGATTTCGACCTCGACTGACGCGCGGCAAATGCCACGCTACTGGGTAGGCACGTCCGGCTACAACTACCCCGAGTGGCGCGGCTCCTTCTATCCGGAGAAGCATCCGCAGAAGAAGATGCTGCCGTACTACGCGGCTCGTCTCGACACGGTCGAGATCAACTACACGTTCTATCGCATGCCGACGGTACGGCTGCTTGCCGGATGGTCCGAGCAGACGCCAGGCCACTTCCGCTTCACGCTGAAGGCTCCTCGCCGCATCACCCACGAGGCGCGCCTGGCCAACTGCGCGGAGACAGCCCGCGCGCTGTGCGACGCGGCCGGGACCCTGGCCCACAAGCGGGGCACGCTGTTGTTCCAGTTGCCCCCGTTCTTCCGCAAGTCGCTAGACCGGCTGAAGGGGTTCCTCGACGTGCTGCCCGAGGGCGCCCGGCCCGCTTTCGAGTTCCGCCATGCTTCTTGGCACGATGACGATGTTCTCGACTGCCTTGCTTCAAGCGGCGCGGCCCTCTGCGTGTCGGACAGCGAGAAACTGCGAACGCCGGTCGAAGTAACCGCGCCCTTCGCCTACTTCCGGCTTCGCGACCAGGGTTACACCGACGATGACCTCATCCACTGGGCGGACACGATCCGTAAGCGCACCGCGGACTGCGACGACGTCTACGTCTACTTCAAGCACGAGGAGAGGGGCGCCGGCCCCCTGTTCGCGGCGCGCCTGCTCGAACAGCTCCGTGCCTGATCCGCGCTCCCGCCGTCAGTCGGTAAGGCGGCCCAGCACCCACTCCACTGCCGTCCGCTCGGCCCAGTAACCATCGAAGCGGGAGACCGGCTCCGGCTCGGCATAGAAGCCGCAGTGCCCACCGTGGCGGGTGACTACGGCCGTGATATGCGGGTTGCCGGCGAGCGCGGGATCCTGGAACTGTTCCGGCGGCACAAAGGGATCGTCAGCCGCGCTCAGGATCAGCGTCGGGATCGCAATCCGGTCGATGACGCGCAGGCTGCTTGCGCGGTGGTAGTAGTCGTCGGCATCGCGGAACCCGTGGTGGGGGGCGGTGTAAGCATCGTCGAACTGTCGGACGGTCCGGACGGTCCGAAGCGCGGCCAGATCGAAGCGATCCGGCAGGCGACGCGCCTTGCGCCGCATTCGCCGTTTCAGGTTGCGGACAAAGTTCCATTCGTACAACGCGTTCTGCGGACGCTCCAACGCGTCGACACAGGAGGCAAGATCCATCGTGGGCGAGACGGCGCAGACCGCACGCAGCGACGGCGGCACGCCCGCACCGGTGTCGCCCGCCAGACGCAGACCGACGTTGCCGCCGAGCGAGTAGCCCACGACCGCAACGGCCGGGAGGCCGTCGACTTCCGTCAGTTCACGCACGACCGCCGCCGGGTCGGCCGACAGTCCGGAGTGGTAGAGCCCGGCCGAGAGGTGTTCCGTGCCCCCGCAGTTCCGCTGATTGAGCCGGACAACATTCATTCCCGCGGCGTAACCCTTGTCGGCGAGGCCGCGCATGTAGTGCGCCTCGCTCGATCCTTCGAGACCGTGGAGGGCCACCAGCGTCGGGTGGGACGCGGGCGACGGCTGCCAGTGGCAGTGCGCGAGCACGCGTGCGTCGGGCGCAACGTCGAAGTAACGCGGCGCCGGGGGCGGGAGGTTCGGAAAATGGCGCGGCCGGCCCCAGGTGTACAACGTCATCCGGTGCCCGCCGTCGAGGCCGGGAGCGGGTGTGAAGTTGTCCCACGAGGCGCCGTTCAGCGTGGCGTTCGGCGTGGAGCGGAGTATTGGACCAGTGGAGGCAGTCATTGCGTTGACGGAGGAGACTGACAGGAAGTACCGCCGCGGAGCAAGCGGCTGAGCCGATCAGATAAGATGAAGTCAGCCTGCATGCCGCGAGGTAGCTACATGACCGAACGCCGATTCACGCTCCGGAGCAGGTGGCCGGTTGCCTTTCTGCTCGCCCTTTCCCTTCTCGTGACGTGGACCGCCGGGACCGCGTTCGCCCAGTTCACGTCCTACTACGGCAAGAACCGGGTCAAGTACGACAAGTTCGACTGGCACATCTACACGACCGACCACTTCGACATCTACTACTACCCCGAACTCGAGGAGCACCTCGAACGGGTGGCAAGCTACGCCGAGAGCGCCTATCAACAGGTGAGCGCCGACCTCCGGCACGATCTGGCGTTCAGCGTGCCACTGATCGTGTTCAAGACGCACAGTGAATTCCAGCAGCAGAACCTGATTCCGGGCGCCATCCCCGAGGGCGTGGCAGCGTTTGCGGAACCCCAGCGCAACCGCATCGTCCTTCCGATCGACGAGCCGCCGGACGGACTCTACCGGCTGATCACTCACGAGCTGACGCACATTTTCGAATTCGACATCATTCCGCGTTCGATTATCCGGAACACGGTGCCGCTCTGGGTCGATGAGGGCTTGGCCGACTTCATGGCGGGCGTCTGGCGGCCGATCGACCTGATGACGGTGCGCGACATCGCCATCGCCGACATCGTTCCGTCGATGTCGGAGTTCCAGGGATACGGCGGCTTCGCCAGCGGACGCGTGGTCTACAACCTCGGCCACGCGGCTTTCGAGTTCATTGAGGAGGAGTGGGGACTCGAGGGCGTCCGGCAGTTCATGTTCGCGCTCCGGCGCACGGCGATCGGGGGCGGCGAGGATCCCTATGAGGAAGCCTTCGACCTGGAAGCGGAGGAATGGGACGATGCGTTCAAGTCGTACCTGGACGACCGCTTCGAACCGTTCCGCGAGAAGGACCGGCCGGCGGACTACGGACGCGACCTGGCCCCCGACCCGCTGCGCAGCCGGTACCCGGTGGTGTATTCGCTCGAGGCGTCCCCGTCGGGCGAGGTCATCGCGGCCCTTGGCGTGAACCGCAGGGACCGCGAGGCGGATATCGTCTTGCTGTCGTCCCGGACCGGCGACGTGATCCTGAATCTGACCGAAGGTTTCGATCAGGACTTCGGCTTCGAGTACATCTCGCAGCCCGGGGGGCTCCGCTGGAACACCGTACCCTGGATGTCCTGGGCTCCGGACGGCGATCAGCTCGTCTACATGGTTCGTAACGGCAAGGGCAGGTCGCTCGCGATCCAGAACGTCGTCACCCGGGAGGTGGAGGCCCTGATCGATCTCGACATGGTGGACGAACCGGAGTCGCCGGACATTGCGCCCGATGGCCGAAGCGTTGCGTTCTCCGCCCTCCGGAACGGCGTCGGCGACATCTACGAGATCGACCTCGAGACGCGCGAGGTGACGAACCTCACCAACAGCCCGTTCGCCGACTATGCGCCGTTCTATTCGCCCGATGGACAGTCAATCGTCCACCTGTCGCGCGTCAGCGGCAACGACAAGCTCTTTCGCCTCGACCGCAGCACAGGCGCGCGGACGCAGCTCACCTTCGGGACCCACGACGAAGCGGGCGGCCAGTTCCTGGACGAGCGGACCATCGTCTTCGCCTCAACCGCCGTCGATCCGGCCGAGGCGCTCGATCCGCAGACGGCCCGCGACGGCGAGATCTTCAACATCTGGACCCTCGACCTTGAGAACGGCGCCCTCAACCAGCTCACCGACACCGCCACCGGCTTCGTCAACCCGGTCGTTCTCGCGCCAGACGAAGACTCCGAGGGTCAGCGGATCGGTTTTGTCACCTACTTCAGGGGAGAGTACGGCCTACACACCCTCGAACTCGCCAGCGACCCGCTCCTTGAAGTCAACACGGCGGACTTCGGCGGACCGGGTCCCCTGATCGACTTCCAGGCGCCGCTCGGCCACTCGCTCGACGTGGCGAACGTGCGCCGCAAGGGCGCCTTCGAGAACATGTACATGCAGGGGCGCCCGAACTTCGGCCTCGGGATGACCAGCAACGGGGACCTGCTGGGCGGCACCGTGATCAGCTTTGCCGACGTGCTGGGCGATCAACTGTTCAACATCCAGGCTTATTCGGTGCAGACTTACCGAACCTACGGCGCCTCCTACGTCAATCGGGCGAGCCGGATGCAGTACGCCTTCCAGGGGATCTCGTCGGAGCAGTACTTCTACGGGCTCGGCGCCTATTTCGTCCCCAGCATCGCCTTCCTGTCGCGGGACAACGCCATTGCCACCCGGCGATCGGACGGCGGAAGCGCGATCGGGATCTATGCGCTTGACCGCTTCCGACGGATAGAGCTGTCGGCCGGCATGTACAGCTTCCGCGAGACCTTCGCCAACGAGGAACTGCAACTGCAATCCGACCAGTTCCAGTTGCAGCAGTTCGGCACGACCCTGTTCCGCAACGGAGCGTTCATGCCGTTCGGCACGCGCTTCGTGCAGGAAACCACCGTCTTCCGCGAGTACGGACCGGTTGCCGGCAACTCGGTCATGGCGGGATATGAGTACGCGCCCGGAATGGGAGGATTCCTGTCAAGACAGACAGTCGAAGTAGATGCCCGCTACTACCAGCGCCTGATGGAGAACGGCGTGCTGGCGTTTCGCGGCCGCGCTTTCCAGAGCTGGGGCGAGTTCCCCGACTTCACCTTCTTCGGCGGCCAGGGTGATATGCGCGGCTACGACTACCTTCACTTCCTGGGCCACAAGGCGTTTCATGGCAACGTCGAACTCCGTTTCCCGCTGGTTGAGGCCATGGCCACGCCAATCGGGATCCTGGGAGGGATCCGCGGGACGTTCTTCTTCAACTTCGGCGTGGCCGGAATCGACGGCCAGCCCTGGAACATCTGGGCCACCGACGAGGTGACGGTCCGCCCGGTCACCCATTACGGAACGAATCCCTTTACGGGCAACCTCGAGCCGATCTACGGCGAGCCGACCACCGTGAGCGGTTTCCGGCTGGACAGGGCACGCGCGGCTTACGGATTCGGTTTGACCACCTTCGCCATCGGCTTCCCGATCCACCTCGATTGGTCATGGCCGACGCTGTTCAACCAGGAATGGGAGAACATTGTCTTCGCGACCGAAGCGCAGCAGAACGGATTCATCCGGGGCAGCGACTACTTCCGGAAGGTCCGTTTCCAGGTCTGGATCGGCTACGACTTCTGATCAGAGGGGACCGCGCCTCAGGAGGCGCGTAGCGCGCGGCTGGCGGATCAGGTCTCGCTCAGCCGGAGCACGTTGTTCGACAGGTCGAGCACGACCCGGTAATTGCTCAGGAATCGGTGGCCGATGATGCCCCCGACGTTGAATCCGAGCAGCGCGCTCGGCCGGTGCAGATTGAGCACTACCACCGAGAAATTGTCGTACTGGATGCGGTCGAAGCCGAGGTTGACTCCCGGTAGCAGGAACGCGTCCTCGTCCCAGCCGGACGTGCCGAAGACGCGCAACGGAATGTGGCGTACCGGTCTTGTCTCGATGACGGCGGCCGTGCTCAGGCTGATCGAGATTACCTCACCGCCCGTGTCTACGATGAAGGACTTTTGATGTTCGCCGTTGACCACGCCGCGCACCATGGCAAGGCGCTGAAAACGCATCGGGAGCTCAATTTCGCCTGATTCCGGCGGTAGCCGGCGGGCAACGATCATCTGCCCGTTCGCGTAATCCATCACCGTCGACAGACCGAGGGCCAAAGGTGAGAAACTGTTCTCGCTGCGCGTTTCAGGGAGTCCGGTGAGAGGCGGATTCTTGATGAGGGAGGGAATGTTCTCGACCTGAAGTGTCCCCACCTCAAGCGTATCGACTCGTCCCAGCTCGAGTCCGCGCATGCCGACCCGGCCGACACCTGCACTCAGGGTGTTGGTAATCGGTCGGAGCCCTACCATCTGCGCCGTCCGCTGCGACAGCACCATCTGCTCCGCGCCGGTGTCAACGACCAGATCGAGCGGATCGCTCCCATTGACCCGAGCGCGCACAATCACCTTGTCGCGCTCAAGACGGAAGGGAATGGTGTGGACCGCGTCGGCTCCGTCCGCCACGATGTCGATCGGCACCCGATCCCCGAACGACCTGAGGAACCGAACCTCGGAGCGCGCCCACTCTATCTTCTCCGCCTGCCGTTCGAGCGAGAGCCGCGCGATGTACTGGTCGAACGCGTCCGCGGCAACGCCGTACTCGCCGAGGCGGCGGTGAATGGTGCCCAGCGTGTGGAAAAACTCTGCCCGGTCGTCTCCTGCAATCGCAGCTTGCACTTCGACGCGAGCCTCGTCGAGACGTCCCTGTGCAGCCAAGCCGCGCCCGTAGCCGTGTCGGGCCGCGGGCGTGTCGGGCGTCCCGGCGAGGATTCGCTCGAACTCTCGCTCCGCTTCCGGGAAGAGGCCGAACGCCCACAAGGCGTCGCCGTACAGCGCCTGATCATCCGGATCGGTCGGACCAAGGCCTCTGAGAAACTCCGCTTCCTGCTGGGCGCGCGTGAACTCGGCAACATGCAGCAACGACCGGAGCAGGCCGGTTGAGGCGCGGACCATCTGATCGGCCCGGGCTCCCTCCTTGGCGCGGTCGTACCCCGTCATCGCCTCCCAGTACCGCTGATCGCCATACAGCAGGTCAGCGAGTTGCAGACGGGTTTCCACCCGGGCCGCGTCGGGTGTAGACCAGGCAGCGAGCAGGATCGGTGCTGCGGCTGCAAGCGCCAGCCCGAGAAACGCCGTTCGAACCACAGGGCGCATGGCTTGCCTCCCGCCCGACTTGCTACGCGGAACTACCGGGTGTAGTGCTCGATCGGAACGCCGTCGTACATTTCGTCGACGCGGAGGATCTGCGCACTGCGGCTGTAGGTGCCCAGCTCATAATCCTCGCTCATGATGAGCGCCTTCACCGGCTTGGTCGGGCAGACTTCCGAACAGAGTCCGCAAAACGAACAGCGGGACAGATTGAAATCGAAGTAGTCGAGCACCTTGATCTTGTGTCCCGGTTCCCTATGGCCACCCAGATTGATCAACTCGTCCGGGCACGCCTTGGCGCACTGATCGCAGACTATGCAGGTCTGCGCACCCGTCTCCGGCTCCACCTGAAGGCGGAGCACACCACGGAACCGCGGAGCGACCGGACGCCGTTCCTCCGGGTACTGAAAGGTGAAGGCGGGCTGCGGGGTGTACTTCAACGTCACCAAGAGACCCTTGAGCAGGTCGACCAGAAAAATTGTGCGAAACAGCTTGCCCAGCATCGCCAGTTACACCCGATCTTCGACGAGAATCGGCTCGCTCTGCCCCGCCGGAATCACCCGCCGCCGGCGCAGCACGGTGCTCTCTTTCCGGATCTTGTCCTGCAGCCGCATGAGCCCGTACAGCAACGCCTCGGGGCGAGGCGGACAGCCAGACACGTAGACGTCGACCGGCACGATCTTGTCCACTCCCTGCAACACACTGTAGGTCGGAAACGGACCGCCCGCGTTGGAACAGCTTCCCATCGAAATGACCCACTTCGGCTCGGGCATCTGGTCGTACAGGCGTCGCAGCACCGGGGCCATCTTCTTCGTCACGGTGCCAGCGACAATCATCAGGTCCGACTGCCGAGGTGAAGCGCGAAACACCTCAGCCCCGAAACGCGCGATGTCGTAACGGGACGTCGAGGTGGCGATCATTTCGATCGCGCAGCAGGCAAGGCCGAACCCCATCGGCCACAAGGAGGACTGTCGCGCCCAGGTGAGCACCCGGTCCAGGTTAGTGGTGATGAAGTTGTCTTCGAACCGATGATCTATCAGACCCATCTGTCTGAACTACTTGCCCTCGTACCACTGGGCGTTCGTCTCGATGTAGTCCTGCCACTCGTCCGGCACCTCGTCGTTGGCGAAGATTGCCTCCACGGGGCATGCCGGAACGCAGGCGCCACAGTCGATGCACTCGTCCGGGTGGATGTAGAGCATCGTTTCCGCTTCGAACTCATCCTCGTCGGAACGTGGGTGAATACAGTCGACCGGGCAGACATCGACGCACGCAGTGTCCTTCGTGCCGACACAGGGTTCACAGATGGAGTAGGCCATGCATTCCTCCGGATAACGCCAATTCTGGCTAAGTCCCGGCCAAAGGATACACGGCGCTCCAGTCAGGAATCAAGCAGCGCCACGGGGCCTTCGTCGTCGACCATCCGGCCGACGTCCACCGGCGGCTCGAACCGGATGGCGGCCCTGTACCGCATGCCGGTTCTCCCTGTCAGCGACGTGATGCACGCACTCCACACTTCACCAGTAAGCGACCGTGGCCGCCGTCCGCCTTCCAGAACCACGACAACCCGGGCCGCCGGCACGAGCCGCATCTGGCCCTCGACCAGCACACCGGCCGACGTCCAGGCTATCGGCTCGACCTTCCCCCCCGGGCGGAGCCGGATCGCGGTGAGCCACGAAGGCGTGCCGGGTGGGCGCGCACTCGCCGACGCTACCGTATCCGCCACCGTCCCGCCGTGTAGTCGAACGCATGGTGCTGCACTCGCGCTGTTCCACCAAGGACGCGAATCGCCACCTGATGTCCCTCGCGGCTTCTAAGGTAGAGAGTCCCCGAACTGGCCGTGCCGAGCGGCGTCACGCTCAGGATGTCGGAGGAGCCGAACCGCACCGGGTCCGCGTCCGCCCCGGCCGGACCCGTGGATCCCACCGGCGGCACCGCTGCGCCGAGCGCAAAGCGGACCCCCTCGAAAAGATCACCGATTGCCGTCTCCTCGCCCACCGGCAGATCGACGCCGGCGCCTATGTCTGCGGTTCGAACACCATCGCCGTCGCCATCCCGGTACGAACGGAAGAACACCTGCCCGTCGCGAGTCGCGAAACGAAGCCCGACCGTCGCACCGCTCCGGGCGGCGTCTGCGCGCGCCAGCATGATCCGGCCGGTGAGGTAGCGGGCCGCACTGGCAACGTGTTGCTGATGGCGCACGGTGGTCAGCAGCGGCATGCTCAGTCCCGCCACCGCAATGAACAGTCCGGCCATCACCACGGTCTCCAGTAACGAAACGCCCCGCACCTTAGGCTGGCGCGGCCCGCGGGAGAAGCGGGATCCCGCCGGGGATCCCGCCTCCTTTCCGCCACGGCGCGTAACGAACATTCTCCAGGAGATCATCGCAACGGGCTACGGACCAGCCGGACCCGCGTCGGCGACCCGGATCAAGGGCCGCAGACGTAGAAAGGTCCGCTCTCCGATACCGCGGATGTTCATCAGGTCCTCCACCTTCGTGAATGGCTGTTCCTGGCGGTACTGGACGATCAGCTCGGCGGTCCGTGGACCGATACCGGGGAGCGCCTCGAGCTCCGCCGGCGTTGCAGTGTTCAGGTCGATCCGTTCCTCCGGCGGCGGGGTGTCCCCTGGCCCCTGCGTCCGCTGGACGGACGCCTGTTCCGCGGTGAGGGGGGCCGCCACCGATGCCATGAGTGTTCCGGCGCAGAGCGCCACGAGAAGAACCGTCCGAGTCATGATTCACCTCCGTCTCGATGTGCTGCGCGCCGGCGGCGTTACTCTCCGACCGGATTCGCCGCCCTGCCGGGAGCAGCGTGTCTTGCGGGCCTGAGTACCGCCGGCTAGTGCCGGCAGGGCTGCGCGAACATGAAGCAAGAACCGTGCCACTCCGACCCCGCAACCTCCCGCACCACACGCCTCCCATGTCTCCCGATGAATGCGGCGACCGGTCGGGTGATTCGACGGGATCGAATAGCCGGCGAGCGCGAACCGGACCACCCGCCGCCCGGCAGCCGCAGTTGACCGCCCGGGACCCGGCATTCGGCGCCGACTAACCCCGTGGTTCCGGATTGCCCCGTGGTTACTGGCGCAATCGCCGGTGCGCAAAAGCTGCAACCCGTGTTACCACGCCGGCCTGGACCGCGTGCATATAATGCGGCGACTACCTCATCCCGAGGAGGCCCGATGACGCCCCATGCCCCGCGACGTGGTTTCGACCGGCGCGCGCTCGAGCTGTCGGCCGGAGTACTCACCCTGGCCCTCACCGCGTCGGCGGCGGCCCAGACCGGCGGTGGCACGCTAGACATCTACTGGATCGACGTCGAGGGCGGCGCCGCAACGCTGGTCGTCACACCCGAGCGCGAGTCGATCCTGATGGACACCGGATGGCCACGGCCGGACAGGCGCGACACGGAACGCATCTTGGCGGCGAGGGAGGACGCCGGCCTGGCCGAGCTGGACTACGTGCTCATCAGTCACTTCCACACCGACCACGTCGGTGGAATCGGCGCCCTCGCCGAGAGCGTTCCGATTGGCCAGCTGGTCGACCACGGCGACAGCGTCGAGTTGAATCGGGAATCCGGCCGCGCCCTGTGGAACGACTACACGGCGGTGGCCGAGGGGCGCCGCCGGAGCGTCGCGCCGGGCGACAAGCTGCCACTCCGCCGGATCGAGTTGTCGTTCGTTGCCGCGCACCGCGCGCTCATCGACAGCCTGGAGTCGCGAGGACCGAATCCGCTCTGCGCCGGCGTCGGTGAAATCGAGCCGGATATGGGCGAGAACGGCCACAGCCTTGGCTATCTGGTTTCGTTCGGCGCGTTCCAGTTTCTCAATCTGGGCGATCTGACCCCCGACCGCGAGCACGCGCTCGCCTGCCCGGAAAACCGCCTTGGCGTCATCGACTTGTATCAGGCGCCGCACCATGGTGGCTACGGTGCGATACGCCCGGAATTGACCGGCGCACTACAACCGACCGTGATGGTGATCAATAACGGTCCGCGCAAGGGCGGCACACCCGAATCTCTCGCCGTGGCTCAACGGACCGCCGGCATCGAAGATGTTTGGCAGTCACATCGTGCGCTGGCGGACAACGCGGACCACAACACGGAAGAGGCGCTGATCGCCAACCTGACCGAAGAAGATGATTGCGCCGGTCACTGGATCAAGGCAACGGTGGCGGCGGACGGCCGGAGCTGGACGATGACGAACGGCCGAACCGGCCATACGCGAAGCTACCTGTCGCGCTAGGAGGCTGTCGCACGCTCCTGGCGAACGGCGCCGATGGCTACGATATAGTAGGCGGCCAAACGTAAGGGAGGGCTCCCTCGATGCTGACGATCCTGTCGTTGCTTCCGATCATTGTCGTCGCGGTGTTCCTGGTCGGCCTTCGGTGGCCGGCGAGCCGCGCCATGCCGCTCTCGTACATCACCGCGGTGGCGCTGGCGCTCGTCGTCTGGCAAGTGCCGGGGCTCCAGGTGGTGGCGGCTAGCGTCAACGGCCTGATCGTCGCCCTCACCCTGCTGTACATCATCTTCGGCGCCATCCTGCTGCTCAATACACTGCAGGAGAGCGGAGCGATCCGGACAATCCGTCAGGGCTTCACCAACATCACCCCCGACCGGCGCGTGCAGGTGATCATCATTGCCTGGCTGTTCGGCGCCTTCATCGAGGGCTCCGCCGGTTTCGGCACACCCGCCGCCGTGGCCGTGCCGCTACTGGTCGGCCTCGGCTTCCCAGGCATGGCGGCCGTGACTGCCGGCATGATCATCCAGAGCACACCAGTGAGCTTCGGGGCTCTCGGAACCCCCATTCTGGTAGGCGTCAACACCGGGCTGACGGCCGGGCTCGACCGCGTGCAGGAGGCAGGCTACGTCGCCGGCTGCACCAGCGCCGAAACCCTGGCCCAGTGTGGTGAGTGGAGCGCGTTTCTGGCTTCAATCGGTTTCAAGGTCGCCATCCTGCATGCGATCGCCGGAACCCTCATCCCACTCATCCTGGTCGCGTTCATGACCCGGTTCTTCGGCCGTAACCGGTCAGTCGCAGAGGGACTGCAAGTCTGGCCGTTTGCCATCTTCGCGGCACTCGCGATGACCATCCCGTACCTCTTGGCCGGCTACTTCCTTGGACCTGCATTCCCCGCCCTGATCGGCAGCATGACGGGCCTCGCAATAGTCGTCAGTGCGGCGCGAGCCGGGTTCCTCGTTCCGAAGGCTGGGGATACGTGGGAGTTCGACGCGAAGGAGAACTGGCCGGGCGAGTGGACCGGCACGATTGAAGTGAAGGACACGGCTCACGCCAGCGGATCGATGAGTCTGGTGAAGGCGTGGTCGCCTTACGTCATCGTCGCGCTGCTGTTGCTCGGCTCTCGCCTGGTGCCTCCGCTACAGGCGGCGCTGCAGTCATGGACCATCACCTGGCCCGATATGTTCGGCACGTCGGTATCCGCCAACGCCGTCCAGCCGCTCTACCTGCCGGGCTTCCTCTTCATAGTGACGTCCCTCATCACGTTTGTCCTGCACGGCATCCCGGCTGAGGCGTACAGGCGTGCCTGGGGCACGTCGCTCAAGGTGACCGCAGCCGCTTCCGTCGCGTTGGTCTTCACCGTCCCGATGGTGCAGGTGTTCCTCAACAGCACGGGCGGCGCGGCGGGCTACGAACGCATGCCTATCGTGCTGGCCGAGGGCGTCGCCGCCCTCGCCGGCGGCGCTTGGCCGATCTTCTCACCGTTCATCGGGGGCATCGGCGCGGCCGTCGCAGGCAGCAACACCGTGAGCAACATGATGTTCTCGCTCTTCCAGTTCGACATGGGAGGGCGGATCATGGTCGACCCGACCTGGATCGTCGCACTACAGGCAATCGGCGGCGCGGCCGGCAACATGATCTGCGTCCACAACGTCGTCGCCGCCTCGGCCGTGGTAGGCCTCCTCGGCCGGGAGGGCGCGGTCATCCGCATGACGGTGATTCCGTTCGTCTACTACGCCCTGCTGCCCGGCTCGCTCGGCTATCTGTTCGTCTCGTACGCCACGAGCGGGTTGCTGAACATCGGCACGTTGCTCGTGGCGCTGATCGCCGCTCTCGCGGTCTACATGATCGTGCGGTACGGCGGGCGACCGGCGACAGCGGACTGAAGCGCGGGCACGCACCGGACCATGCAGATCGCGCAACTGGCCCAACTCGCTAGCGAGGCGTCTGACCCGAACACCTTCGTCGGGAGGGCACGCCTGACCCGGTTGCCGGGACTATCGGACGACCCGGCCGTCCACGGATTTCGCGTGGAGTTCCAGCCCGCCGCCCGGACCAACTGGCATACGCACAGCGGTCCGCAACTGCTGATCGTGGTTGCGGGCACCTGCCGGCTGCAAAAGGACGGCGAGGCGGTAATCGAGCTCGCTTCGGGCGATGTCGCCTGCATTGCGCCGGGAGAGCGTCACTGGCACGGCGCGTCGCCCGACGGACCGATGACGCACGTCGCGATCAACATCAGCTCCAGAACCACGTGGCTCGAACCGGTGAGCGACGCAGAGTATTCCGCCACCGACGCCGCCTGAACCGGCGCTGGCCGACGCTCGACTACCAGCCGCACGCGCGGCCGGCGTTCTGTTCGTCCAACCAGACGCGGAGGGGCGCAAAGTAGTCGAGGATTGCGCCCGCGTCCATCTCGCGGGTGCCGGCAATCGCCTCTAGCGCGTCCGGCCATGGACGGCTCGCTCCCATACGGAGCAGTGCACCGAGCCGCTCCCCTGCCGCCCGGCTGCCGTAGATCGAGCAACGATGCAACGGGCCGTCAACCCCCGCCGACTCGCACAGGGCGCGGTGGAACTGAAACTGCAGGATGTGGGCCAGAAAGTAGCGCGCGTAGGGAACGTTGGCGGGAACGTGGTACTTCGCGCCCGGATCGAAATCAGCCTCGGTCCGCGGCGTCGGCGGGCTCACTCCCTGGTATGACTCCCGGAGCCGCCACCATGCCTCGGTGTATCTGCCGGGGGGCACCTCGCCGCTGAAAACCTGCCACCGCCACTGATCGACCAGCAGGCCGAACGGGAGGAATGCCACCTTGTCGAGCGCCTGCCGCAGCAGGAACGGAATGTCTCCCGCCGTCCGCGGCACACGGTTCAGCAACTCCGTTTCCACGAGGTACTCCGGCGTGATCGACAGGGCGATCGCGTCACCGATGCCCTCGTGGAAGCCATCGTTCGCCCCCGTTCGGAAGAGCGGATCCTGCCGCCTGTAGGCCCGCTGGTAGTACGTGTGGCCCAGTTCATGGTGGATCGTCGCGAAGTGCTCGCCCGTCGGCTCAATGCACATCTTGATCCGGACGTCCTGGTCGTAGTCAACGTTCCAGGCGCTCGCGTGGCAGACGACGTCGCGATCCGCCGGCTGCACGAACAGCGAGCGCTCCCAGAAGGTATCGGGCAACGGTTCGAACCCGAGGGAACTGAAGAACCGCTCGCCGTAGCGGACCATTTCGATCGCGTCGACATCCTGACGCTCCAACTGCCGTGTCAGGTCAATCCCCGAACCGACGTCGTCGGGTGTCACCAGATCGATGACATTGCCCCAGCTCTGTGCCCACATGTTTCCGAGCAGGTGCGCGGGAATGGGACCGTCCGGGGGCACGATCGCTGTTCCGTAGGCATCGCCGAGTTCCGCGCGGACCAGGCAGTGAAGGGATTCGTACAACGGACGAACCTGGTCCCAGAGCCGGTTGAGTTCGCCCCGGAAGGCATCGGGTGGCATGTCATACGCCGAACGCCACATCGTGCCCGCATCATCGAAGCCGAGTTCAAGCGCTCCGGCGTTGGCGATCTCGACGAACCGTTCGTAGCGGCGCCGTAGCGGGACCGAGATCGATCGCCATCCCTCCCACACCTCGATCAATTCATCCGTATCGCGCGACTCTGCCAGGATGCGTTCCAGCACTGGCAGGTCGAGACAGTCGTCATCCCCGTCCGCCCCGCGTCTGCCGGATCTCGCCCTGCCTTCCTCCGGGCAGTATTCGCCCCGACCGTACGCCGCCTCCATTTCAGCCTGGATGCCCGCCAACTCCCGCTGCAGAGCCGGGTCGGACGGTGCCACTGCAGCAAGCGATGTCCGGAGTAACGTGAGCTTGCGGGCTGCCTCCTCAGGCAGCTCGATGCCCACGAAGCGCGCGGCAGCCGATGCCAGCTCGATGGTCGCCCCCATCAACTCGGCGTTCGTCGCCGCGGCGAGCGCGTTCGTCTCGTCGGAAATAAAATTCTGTTGCACCCACGCTGCCTGTTCGGCCGCGATGCGCAACTCGAGCAATCGTGTCTCGGCTTCCCTGAGGAAGACGCCGGCATCGGCCGCCGACGGCACCGGCCTGCCATCGCCGCCGCACGCGACAAGCACTGCGGCGCCCAGGCAGGCGGCGGCAAACGCGTTCCGATGTCCCTTCATCGCTTCACCTCCAGCGGAACAGGCGTAGCGCCAGAACGAAACTCCCGCTGGTCCAGGCAAGCAGGATCAGCAGTTCGAAGCCGATGGTGCGGAGTCCATCGCCGTGCAGCATGACACCGCGCAACGCGTCGACGAGCGCGGTCAGAGGCATGGCCTGAATGAAGGGCTGCAGCGGATCGGGAAAGTTCGAGGCGGCGAAGAACACGCCCGACGCAATCCACATCGGGGCCATCACGACGTTCATGATTCCCGACACCCCTTCGATCGTCCGCGGGCGCGCCGCGGTCAGAAGACCTATTCCTCCGAAGGCCATCGCCCCGACAAGCGCGACCAGAGCCAACGTGACCAGCGACCCTTCTATCGGAATGTCGAAGATCAACCACGCGACGCCCACCAGGGCTGCCACCTCCAGGGCGAGCAGCACCAGCCGAGCCACTACAAACGACCCGAGATAGTGAGCGCGTTGCATGGGCGTCGCCATCATCCGCTTCAGCAGCTTGCGCGAGCGCTGCGTCACGATCTGGAAGCCGATGCCCCAGATTCCGGTCCCCATGATGTTCATCCCGAGAAGTCCCGGGATCAACCAGTCGACGTACCGGTAGCCGGGCGCCGCCGCCGCTTCGCCCGGTCTGTCGAACGCCAGGCCAAGAGCGAGAGCCATCAGGATCGGAAAGACGAAGACCCAGAAGATCATCTCCGGCTCACGCACCAGCAGCAGCACCCGGGTTCTCGTCAGTTCGACGAACGGATGCCGTACCCGCGCGCTGGCCAGTTCACTCATCACGCAGGTGGTGACCCGTCAGGGCCACGAAGACGTCCTCGAGCGTCGCCCGGGGCGGCTTCGGCTTCGTCACGTGCGGCACGCCGATCGACTCGATCAGCTCGTCCGGACTCCCCTGAGCAATCACGCGCCCGTGGTCGATGATCACCAGGCGGTCACAGAGGACCTCTGCCTCGTCCATATAGTGAGTCGTGAGCACGATGGTGCCGCCCTCCGCGCGAAACCGTTCGAGCAATGCCCAGAGCTGCCGGCGGGACTGCGGATCGAGCCCGGTTGTCGGTTCGTCCAGAAACAGCAAGTCGGGGTTGCCCACCAGCGCGCAACCGACAGCAAGGCGCTGCCGCTGACCGCCCGAGAGCGTGCTGACCCAACTGGTCCGCTTGGCTTCCAGCTCGAGCAGGCGGAGCACGTCGCCAACCCTCCGTCCGTGAGGGTAGAAGGTACGGAACAGCTGGAGCGTTTCCTCCACCGACAGCTTCTCGTCGAGTTGGGCATCCTGAAGGTGAATTCCGAGCCGCGCACGCAGGGCCTGGCTGCCTTTCCCCCATGTCGAGCCCAGAACGCGAATCTCTCCAGCGTCCGGCACGAGTATGCCCTCGAGCATCTCGACGGTGGTGGTCTTTCCGGCGCCATTCGGTCCGAGAAGGCCGAAGCACTCGCCACGGCGGATGTCGAGATCGAGCCCGGCTACGGCGACAACGTCGCCGTAGCGCTTGACGAGACCGCGGCACGCCACCGCCAGATCCCTTGTGTCGCTGGTCATCCCCTGAAGGGCGGGCAGGTCGGCGGGGCGGTCCAGCGGCCTCTGTTACGCACCAAGATGTCGAGCGACGGGCGTGTCGGTTCGGACGATTGTGTCGCGTCGGTCCGACCCGGTCGAGATGATCGCGATCGGCACGCCGATCAACGTTTCAAGCCGCTCGAGGTAAGCGCACGCGGCAGTCGGCAAGTCTGCCTCGTTCCGAACTCCAGCCGTCGTTCCTTCGCCCGACCAGCCGGCCAAAGTCTCGTACACCGGCACGCAAGCGCCGAGAAGCGCGACATCGCCCGGCGGATCGTCCAGCAACCGTCCGTTGCAGCGGTAGCCGGTACAGACCTGCAGAGAATCCACCTGATCGAGCACATCCAGTTTCGTTACCGCAAGCGATTCAATGCCATTCACCCGCACCGCGTAACGAACCGCCACGGCATCGAACCAGCCGCAACGGCGCGGGCGGCCGGTCGAGGCGCCGTATTCGCGTCCAAGCTCACGCAGGCGATCCGCCGCGTCCCCGTTCAGTTCGGTCGGGAGTGGGCCCTCGCCGACCCGCGTCGTGTATGCCTTGGCGATTCCCAGCACGTGGCCGATCGCGCGGGGTCCTACCCCCAGCCCGGTACAGACACCACCGATCGTTGCGTTCGAGGAAGTCACATACGGATACGTGCCATGGTCGACGTCGAGCATCGCGCCCTGCGCCCCTTCGAAAAGGACGGGCCGGCCCGCCGCAATCGCATCATGCAGATAGCGGGACGTGTCGACGACGCGTGACGCAAGTCGGGGCCACGCACCGGCTGCCGCATCACGTACGGTGCGCCAGTCCAGCGGCGTACCGGGGACGGCACGGTTGCGCACCTCGACATTGGACCGAACCAGCGCCGTGAGCCGGCCCCCGCTGCTACTGTCCGCAAGATCGCCAATGCGTACCCCGCTTCTGGCCGCCTTCTGCTCATAGCTCGGACCGATTCCGCGCGACGTCGTCCCGATCCGATGCGCACCCAATCGATCCTCGGACGCGGCCTCAAGATGCCGGTGATACGGGAGGATGACATGGGCCCGGTTGCTCACCAGGAGGCGGCCGTCGGTGTCGATTCCGCGCCCGTGCAGTTCGTCGATCTCGGCGAAGAGCGCCGTGGGGTCGACCACGACGCCGTTACCGATTACGCAGGTGACGCCCGGGTGCAGGATTCCGGACGGGATCAGGTGAAGAATGAACTGGTCGCCTTCGACAAAGACCGTGTGGCCAGCGTTGTGGCCTCCCTGGGACCGGGCCACGATGGCGAACGCCGGTGCGAGGAGATCGACGATCTTCCCCTTTCCCTCGTCACCCCACTGGGCGCCAAGCACGGCGAGATTCCCTGTTGCGACCATCGGGGTGCAGGCAAACGCCCGATGATAACAGAACGATTGACACGCCCCCTCCCCTTGCCTATCGTCAGGAGGGGCACCCTTGCTTCACGAACGGCCCGAGGTCGAACGCGAAATCCTGCTGGCGCTTGACGCCACGCCTCCGCGCGTTCCCGTCGTGCTCGGCCTGTCCGGCAGCGGCCGGACCTCGGTGCTGCGAGGCATCGAAGCACGACTGGACGGAGTTCCGTCGCGCTACGTCGACGCCGAGCGGGTCCTCTCCACTCCCGAGCGATTCCTCGGAGCACTCATCGGACCGGACTCCTCCCAGGGGGCCGTTCCCATTCCGGCCGATTCGCCGCGCGCGGCGTTCGATGCGCTGCTTGACTACATCAGTCAACCCGCGCGTCCGTCGGGGCCGCAGCAACCCATCCTGTTGCTCGACGAGTTCCTCGAACTCGAGAGGCTCAACGCATTCCCGGGACTGCGCGGTCTCCTTGGTCAGTTTCTCGACGCCGTCACACGCAGCTCGAACCGCCTTGTTCTGACGAGCCGCTATATCGCACGCGCAACCCGCCTGCTCGCCTCGCTGCCGGCCAACCGCTTCACGGTCGTCGATCTGCCACCGCTGTCCGCGGCTGAAGTGCGCGCCGTCCTCGCCGAACGGATGGCCAGCCCTGACGACACGGACCTCGACGAGTTGGCCGGCGTGGTGCTATCCCTCGCCGACGGGCGTCCGAGCTATGTTCACCGAATCGCGGACGGCCTGGTGGCGGACGAGGGCGCGAACGATCCGCTCAGCGCACTAGCCGCGCAGATGGGCTCCGGGGCACCGCTTGCCACCGCCCTCCGTTTCACGTACGAACTGCGGTTGCACCGGGCACGCGGCTACAGCGCGCTGAAGGGCGTTCTCGCAACACTGGCTGACGAGGAACCGCTCACGCTGTCGGACATTGCGCGGCGGCTTGGCCGAACACCCGGATCGACAAAGGACTACCTCCTGTGGCTGGCGGATGTCGATCTGATCGCGGGCGAGGCGAAGCGCTACCGCTTTGCGGATCCTCTGCTGCGGCTCTGGGTCCGGCTACACTGCCGCCCCAGCCCGCCGAACGATGTCGCGCTGGCGCGGGAGGTGCAGGACTACGCGGTCAGCCGCCTCCCGCCCGGCGGAGCAATGACTCCGGATGATCACGACCTGCCCTCGTCCGGGGAGTCCGGCGCAACGCCCTTGCTGCCCGAACCGCCGGTGGACCTGATCGAGATCGACTGAGGGCTGTCCGGTTCGGGGGCAAGGCCCGATAGCCCGTCCTCGGTGGCCGCGCGCAGGCGGCGCAGTATTTCCCGCGCGGCTGCCTGCTCCGCTCCCTTCTTGGAGTCTCCGGTCGCGGTACAGGCCGGCGCCCCGTCGATCGCGACGGCGACCTGAAATGTCTTGTGGTGATCCGGACCGCTCGTGTCCAGCACGGTGTATACCGGGAGCGAACGACCACGCGCCTGCAACCATTCCTGAAGCGCCGACTTCGGATCGCGATAGCCGGCCCCGTCGACCGACGCCAAAGGTGCTGACGGGGACCGGGGAAGCAGTTCGTCGTACAGGTCCGCATACACCCGATCGAGAACCCGCCGAGCGGCCTTGTATCCGCCGTCGAGGAAAACCGCGCCGGTCACTGCTTCGAACGCGTTGGCGATGAGCGACGCTTTCGTCCGTCCGCCGCTGCGTTCCTCACCCCGTCCCAGCCGCAGAAAGTCCGACAGCGCCAACCGGGCTCCCATTGCCGAGAGCGTGCCACGCGAGACCAGCATCGCCTTGCACTGCGATGCATCGCCCGGTGACCCTGCCCCGCCCCACCTTGCGTGGATCACGTGCGACATCACCAGGCCGATCACGGCATCGCCCAGGAACTCGAGCAACTCGTTGTCGCCGGTTTCCCGCAAGTCGACTTCATGGGAGTACGATCGGTGCGTCAACGCCCGCTCCAGCAGCAACCGGTCGCTGAAGGCGTAGCCGAGCCGCGCTTCCAGATCGGTAAGGTCGCGGTCCGGATGTTCAGACACGACCCGTCTCTGGCGTCGACACCGCGGCGGGCAGCGGCTCCGAACTGGATGACGGGCCGACATCGTCGATACGAAGCAGCACCATCGTCATGTCGTCATGCTGATCCGCAGTACCCACGAACGACTCGACGGCCCGTAGGACCTGCTCGCGCAGTCCGTCCGGCGGAAGATGCGCGTTCTCGGCGATCACGTGCTGCAGGCGCTTCTCGCCGAACAGGTCGTTGGCCTCGTTCATGGCTTCGCTGACGCCATCGGTGAAGAGCACGGCGACATCGCCCTCCCGAATGCTGAGACGGTGCTGTTCGATCAAGCTGTTGAACTGCTCTTCCAACCCGGCCAAACCCAGCACGAGGCCATCCGGAGCCAGAACGCGGACTTCGAACGAGTCGGCGCCTGCTCCGCCGTTCGAAGACGCGTAGAAGAGCGGCGTGTGGCCCGCGCGCGCGTAGGTCAGGGTCCGGGCTTCGAGGTCGACCACGGCGTAGAGCATTGTTATGAAGCTGCGCGCGTCGAGCGTGCCTGCCATGATCCGATTGGTTTCCTTCAACAGCTTGCGGGGCGATTCATAGATCTGTCCCAGACTCAGGATCAGTCCCTTGAGCTCTGCCATGTAGAGCGCGGCCGACGCCCCCTTGCCCGACACGTCGGCCACGAGGATGCCGAGGCGGCGCTCGCCAAGCCGTATGACGTCATAGTAGTCACCTCCCACTTCTCGTGCCGGTCGGCACAGCGCGGTGATCGTCAGACCGGGAATCGAGAGCGCGTCTCGCGGGAGAAGGGACATCTGAATCTGGCGCGCGATGCGCAGTTCTTCCTCCAGTCGTTTCTTCTCCGCCGCCTGATGCATGAGATTCTCGATACTCGCAGTCATCGAGTTGAACGACTCGGCGAGGTCACCGAGCTGATCGCCCGACGTAATTCGGATGCGATGGGTGAAGTCGCCGCGTCGGACCCGGCCGGTGCCAGTGAAGAGCTCGTGTACGGATCCGGTTATCGACTTGGCCAAGGCGCCACCCATCACCAGAGCAGCCACTTCGATGACGAGAAAGAGGCCTCCAATTACGGCAAGCAGCAACAGGAACGTCGAGTGTGCTGCGACGGGATCGCTCAGATCGACAGTTCCGAACAGGCGCGCATAAAACGCCGCGGGCGTGATCCGGATCGGGCGGTTGATGGTTCGCGCCTCGCCGCTCTCCCAATCCACTGCATCCCAGAGGCCAACCCCCGACAGGCCGCTGACGGAAGGGATCACAAGACCGGCGGCACCTGGGTTCGCCGCGTCCGAACCGACCGCATCCATCCTCACGCCGGTGGAGACTTCGATGCGCTGCAGGACATTCTCGTCAAGCGGGATGTCCACGACGATCGCCCGCACGTCCGCGCGGTCAACCATCGCTACGGCGCGAACAACCGGAGCGTAGTCCGCCCCCAGGGTCACCAGGCCGGCGAAGTCCTCCGACCCGATCCAGGACGGCAGTCGGTCCGGCCGTCGCGCGTGCCCCCAGGGACCGGCTACGCCTGGCAACTCTCCATCCGCCAATCCGAGCATCACGGCCGACATGCCTTCGTACCGCCGACCCCCAGCCCGTCGCACGCCTGCCAGCGCTGGCTCCGGAGGCATCCCTCGTGACAACCGAACGCCTAGCCCGCCTGCGGCAATCTGCGCGTCGGCGGTGATGCTCGCGAGTTCCCGGCGCACAAGATCGGTACTCGTCAGAAGCACCGACATCGTCCAGGCGACTGCGAAAAACGCCATCAGCAGAAGGACCGGCACGAATCCGATGAAGATGTACGAAAGGAACAGCTTCCGGCGGACCCGCCAGAGCAGGCGGCGCTGAAGGCGGACCAGAAGCGTCAGGATGATCGACCCGAGACCGACGGCCAGGGCGATCGACGCGGCGTTATCGAACCAGGCGACCAACGTATTGCCGCTGAACGGCAGCAGGAGAAGCTTGGCGGCCGAGCCGGCCAGCAGCACCGCCACCGGCCAGGATGTAACGCCCGGCCAGAGCGAATACTCCCTCCGTTCGAGTGCCATCCCCGTCAACAGCCCGTGGTGAAACCCCGCGTCGCACCGAGAGCGGCGAGGCGCCCGGCTGACAAGTTGCGACGAGGGGGCATATTGGCCATATGCGACCGAGGAGCAACGCCGTTCAGCCGGGATGTATCGCCGCTCGAATGTAGCGGGGGTTTCACCACCGGCTGTTACATCGTAGCACCCGCCTACCCCACTCCCTCTTGCCCGCGCTCGGCCCGTCGGCGGCGTACAATGGCGCACGCATGGTGCTCGGTGCGGACTTGATCGTCCGCAGCGTCGTTGGCGGCGCGTTCATGGGTCTGGCCAATCTCGTCCCTGGGATCTCGGGCGGGACGATGCTGCTTGCGGTGGGTATCTACCCGCAGTTCATAAGCGGCGTGGCCGAAGTATCAACTCTCCGCCTCCGGCCGGCCGTGCTGGTGATGCTCGCCTCGGTCGGATGCGCCGCGGTGCTCGCCGTGGCGGGTGGCGCGGGACTGATCGCCGCAGCGCTCGATCGATCACCCTGGGCCATGTACAGCCTCTTCATCGGCCTCACCCTCGGCGGCGTACCAATGCTGTGGGCCGCCGTACGGCCGCTGGACGCAACGATCGTGCTGAACGCGACCACCGCCATCATCATGATGGCGCTGCTCGCGGTGATCGACCCCGAGAGTTTCGGGCATGGAGGCGCGTCAGGCCTGTCGGCCGTGCTGTTGCTCGTGTTGGCGGGAGCGGCGGGCGGCGCGGCGATGATCCTGCCCGGCGTGTCCGGCGCCTACCTGCTACTGATACTGGGACAGTACCGAACCATAGTGGATGCCGTGGCGACTGCGGCGGACGCTGGACGATCGGCAGACATCGCGGCCGTGCTGACAACCGCGAACGTGCTGGCTCCGGTGGCGGTCGGCGTCGGGGTGGGCATTGTCGGCGTGAGCAACATCGTCAAGCTCCTGCTCGCCCGCCACGAACGCGCAACCCTCGGTTTCCTGCTCGGCCTCCTTCTGGGCGCCGTCATCGGCCTGTGGCCGTTCGGCGACGCCACGCCAACCCCGTGGCAGGCGAGCGCCGCCCTCACGCTGGTCGCGACCGGTTTCCTCTGCTCCTGGGGGATTTCGTACCTGGGCCAGGTCAAGCGGAACGCGTCGACTCGCTGACCCAGTGCAGGTAGTCCGGGGCTCCGTCGACTACCGGAACCACGATGAACTCCGGTGTGTCGTACGGATGCAGGTCGATCACGCGCGCGCGAAGGGCATCGACCCGCGGGCGCGTCGTCTTGATCATGACGAGCTGCTCGTCCCCCTGCTCGACATCACCCTGCCAGCGGTAGACCGACAGGACGGAGCCACAACAGGTGACGCACGCGGCAAGGCGTTCGTCAACAAGAACGCGGGCGAAGACGGTCGCGTCCGTTTCGGGCGGCAGAGTCGTCCATGCCACCACCGCCTCCCTGGCACTCTCCTGCGTCATTGCGCCTGACTCCCTACCGGTCGGACCGGCGTTGACCGACCCAGCCTGCCATGCTAGCATTTCACTCTTCCACGGGGACGCGGGGTGGAGCAGCCTGGTAGCTCGTTGGGCTCATAACCCAAAGGTCGGGGGTTCAAATCCCCCCCCCGCTACCACACACCAAATCCGGGCTCGAAGCGCCGATCTGCCCGGCGGTTTCACCACGGCCTACTAGACCTGTCTGCTATAGTGAATCGTCTCGTGGCGGCGCTCGCCAGCCACCACCGGAGCGAGAAAGGAGTCCCTGCATGAAACTGGTCATCGCGATCATCAGACCCCACATCGTCGACGATGTACGCGACGCGCTGCTTGCCTTGGGTGTCAACGCGCTCACGGCAACCGAGGTGAAGGGCTACGGCCGCCAGAAGGGACACAAGGAGATGTACCGCGGCGCCGAGTACTCCATCGACTTCGTTCCGAAGACGAAAGTCGAAATAGTGGTGGACGACGACAAGTGCGACGCCGTCATCGAAGCGATTACCACTGCGGCCCGCAGCGGCCAGATCGGTGACGGCAAGCTGTTCGTCGTGGATATTGGGCAGGCGATCCGAATCCGGACTGGCGAAACAGGTCCGAGCGCGCTCTGAAGGGGGCCAGGCATGACAAGACAATCGCTGCTGTCGCAGCTGCTGCCGGCGGCGGCAGTTTACCGCCGCGGCGACACGGGTGCGCCATGGTCCATTGGCCATAAGAGACTGTACGCCGGCGCCGCGGCCGCCACCATTCTGCTGTTCGCGCCGCGAGCCGCCTGGGCGCAGGAACTGAGCTCCGGCGACACCGCCTGGATGCTGACTTCAAGCGTCCTGGTACTCTTCATGACCATTCCGGGGCTTTCCCTCTTCTACGCGGGCCTGGTCCGCGCCAAGAATGTCCTGTCCGTGATGATGCAGTGCTTCGCCATCACCTGCATGGTGACCATTCTGTGGACGGTGTACGTCTACGGTCTGGCGTTCGGGGATGGCGGAGGGCTCAATGCGTTCGTCGGAGTCGGGAAGTTCTTCCTCTCGGACGTCGGGGTCGACACCGTCTCGGGAACGATCCCGGAAACCGTCTTTCAGATGTTCCAGCTCACCTTTGCGATCATCACGCCTGCGCTGATGGTCGGCGCGTTCGCCGAGCGCATGAAGTTCTCGTCGATGATGGTCTTCATGGCGCTCTGGGTGAGCATCGTGTACGCCCCGGTCGCCCACTGGGTCTGGGGCGGCGGCTGGCTCGGCGAGATGGGCGTGCTCGACTTCGCCGGCGGCACCGTTGTTCACATCAACGCCGGCGTGGCGGCGCTGGTGCTATGCATCGTCCTAGGGGGGAGGCAGGGCTTCCCGGGAACGCCGATGCCACCCAACAGCCTGGTGCTGACGGTGGTGGGCGCCTCGATGCTCTGGGTCGGCTGGTTCGGCTTCAATGCCGGTAGCCAACTGGCGGCGGACGGCGTTGCCGGTATGGCCATGGCGGTAACCCACATCGCCACCGCCACCGCCGGCTTCGCCTGGATGCTCGCGGAGTGGATGCGCCACGGGAAGCCGAGCGTCCTGGGAATCGCCACCGGCGCGGTCGCCGGCCTCGTCGCCATCACGCCGGCGTCCGGATTCGTCGGACCGATCGGCGCACTGGCAATCGGTGCGGCGTCAGGGATCTGCTGTTTCTACGCTTCGAGCAACCTGAAACGCGCCTTGGGCTACGACGATTCGCTCGACGTCTTCGGTGTCCACGGCGTGGGTGGGTTCGTGGGCGCGATCCTCACCGGCGTCTTCGCGGCCCAGGCGTTTGGCGGCTCGGGCCTCGACAGCGGCATTGGCCCGCAACTCTGGCTGCAGTTTGTCGGGGCCGCGGCAACGATCGTCTACAGCGCGGTCGTGACGCTGGTCCTCATCAAGCTGGTCGATGCCATGATGGGGATTCGCGTAACCGCCGAAGAGGAATCCGTCGGTCTCGACATTTCGCTGCACGACGAGCGCGGATTCACGCTGTAGCTTGGCCAGTTACTCTATCGCGGTCATCCCTGGCGACGGCATCGGCCAGGAAGTGGTCCCTGCGTCGATCCGCGTCGTGGAGGCGGCTGGACGGCGCTTCCGTTTCAGGTGCAACTGGACGACGTTCAATTGGGGCTGCGAGCGGTACGCCGACACCGGTCAGATGATGCCGGCCGACGGCCTCGATCGCCTTCGGCCCCATGACGCCATCTTTCTCGGCGCCGTCGGCTGGCCGGGCGTGCCGGACCACGTGTCCCTCTGGGGCCTGCTCATTCCGATCAGGCGGACGTTCACACAGTATGTGAACCTCCGTCCGGTGCGGCTGTTGCCCGGTGTCCGCTCACCGCTTGCCAACCGGCAGCCGGAGGAGATCGACTTCATCGTCGTTCGCGAGAACAATGAAGGGGAGTACTCGGAGATCGGCGGCCGACTCTATGCGGGAACCGACGACGAACTGGCGGTCCAGCAGGCGGTCTTCACCCGGCGGGGCGTCGATCGCATCATCCGTTATGCGTTCAAGTTGGCCCGGTCGCGCGAAAAACGCCATCTGACGTCCGCGACGAAATCGAACGGCATCATCCACAGCATGCCGTACTGGGACGAACGGTTCGCGGCCATCGCGGCCGACTATCCGGACGTCACGACCGATCAGTTTCACATCGACATCCTCTCGGCGCATCTGGTGCAACATCCCGACTGGTTCGACGTGATTGTCGCCAGCAACCTCTTCGGGGACATCCTCTCCGATATCGGCCCGGCCGTGGCCGGCTCGATTGGCCTCGCGCCGGGCGCCAACCTCAATCCGGAACGGACCTCTCCCTCGATGTTCGAACCCGTTCACGGCTCGGCGCCGGACATTGCCGGCAAAGGAATCGCCAACCCGATTGGCCAGATCTGGACGGCCGCGATGATGCTCGATCACCTGCGGCAGACGGCCGCGGCCAGTGCCATCGTTACCGCGATCGAAGCGCAGATAGCCGAAGGGACGGTGCTTACACGGGATTTGGGCGGGACCGCTTCCACCGCCGATGTGGCCGACGCCATTGCCGACAGAGTGGAAGCGGCCTGAGTCGTTCCCGGAGCAGGCCCGTTCGATCCACGGTGCCGGGACGCTCGTCTGAAGCGACTACGCCACCGCGCGGCAGGCGCGCAGCGCCGCAATGGCCTCCTCCCCGTAGCCTGCTTCGGCAAGCACTTCATCGGTGTGCTGACCCAGAAGAGGAGCCGGCCTCCCCGGCTGAAGCGGCGTAGCGCCGAGCTTGATCGGCGTACCAAGGGTACGGATCGTGCCCAGCGTCGGATGTTCGGTCGCGACGACCATCTCGCGCGCCCGTACCTGCGGATCGTTCAGCACGTCACGGTAGGTGTTGATCGGGCCGCACGGAATGTCGTTCGCTTCGAGCCGCTCCAGCCAGTACGCGCGTGGACGATCGGCGGTCACCGCTTCGATCTCAGCCGCGAGCGCCTCGCGATTGGCAACGCGAACCCCGTCGACGCTGAACCGCTCGTCGCCGAGCCACTCCGGGTGCCCGAGCAGGCGGGCAAGACGTGCGAAGATCCGGTCGTTCGCCGCGCCTAGCGTGATGTAGCCGTCGGCGCACCGGATCGCCTGGTACGGCGCGCTCATCCGATGCGCGGAACCAAGCGGGCCGGGAACATTACCGGTCGAGAAGAGTTCCGTGGCCTCCCAGACGGAGAGTGCGACGCCAGCGTCGACCAGCGCCGTATCGACCTGCTGTCCGATGCCGGTCCCCTCACGATGATGGAGTGCCGCGAGGATACCGCAGACCGCGAAGAGCCCGGCGCCCAGATCGGTCAGCGGAACGCCCACTTTGGCCGGCGGCCGATCCGGCTCTCCGGTAACCGACATCAGGCCGGAAACGCCCTGTGCCACCAGATCGAATCCACCCTTCCCCGCCGATGGCCCGGTCTGGCCGTAACCGGAGATTGATGCGTAGATGAGCCGCGGGTTGTCCGCGGACAGCGTGGCGTAATCGAGGCCCAGCCTTGCCATCACTCCGGGACGGTAGTTTTCTATGAGGATGTCGACCTCGGTGGCGAGACGCTCCACGACATCACGGCCCGCGTCGGTCTTCAGGTTGACGACGATCCCCCGCTTCCCACGATTCACCGCGTTGAACGCGGCGCTGTCGCTCCCTTGCGCGCCTGCCATGCGGCGCGACGAATCTCCTGCGGGCGGCTCGACCTTGATTACGTCGGCGCCCATGTCGCACAGTAGCATTGCGCAGTACGGCCCCGCCATGACCTGTGTCACGTCGAGAACGCGGAGACCGTCCAGAGGCGCCTGCCCCATGTTTCTCTTAGTCTGGCCGCGCTTCACCGGTGCGGCCGCGGAGGCCTGATTCGTGTCTACGCCCCAAGTCCTCTACGAAAAGAACGGCCCGAGCGCCATCATCACGTTCAACCGTCCCGAAGCGCGTAACGCAATGACCTGGGAGATGTACGACGCGCTGGTCGCATCGTGCGACCGGGCCGAACAGGATGACGCCGTCCGAATCGTCGTCCTGCGGGGTGCGGGCGGAAAGGCCTTCGTCGCGGGAACCGACATCGGGCAGTTCGAGGCATTCCGGAGCGGCGAAGAAGGAGGTGAGGACGGCATTGCGTACGAGCGGAGGATCGACAGCGTGGTCGATCGCCTTGAGCGCCTTGCGAAGCCGACCGTGGCGGCGGTCGACGGTGCGGCAACAGGTGGTGGACTCGCGTTGGCGATTGCCTGCGACCTCCGCGTGGCCACCGATCGGACGCGTTTCGGCATTCCGATTGCACGCACGCTCGGCAACTGCCTGTCGGGTGCGAACCACGCGCGGCTGCTCGACCTTATTGGCCCGGCCCGCACGAAGGACCTCCTCTTCACAGGCCGCCTGCTCGACGCGGCCGAAGCGAAAGCGGTCGGCCTCGTGAACCGGGTCGTCGCCCCCAGCGTGCTCGATGCGGCCGTCGCCGATTACGTTGACACCATCGCCGCCAACGCACCGCTCACCATTCGGGCCAGCAAGGAGATGATCAGGCGGATTCAGGAACACCGTCGGATTGAATCGTCCCTCGGAAGGGATCTCATCGTCAGTTGCTACGGAAGCGCCGACTTTCGCGAGGGGATCGCCGCCTTCCTCGGCAAGCGGCCACCCCGTTGGTCGGGGTTCTAGGGTCGTGGGCTCCATTCAAGCGGTTCCGCATCGACCACGGATGGGGATTCTACCGCGCGCACAGCACGGCATGCATTCTCCCGGTGCAACTACCGAAGGCCGCCCGGCCACCCTCGCACCGGTTACGACAACACCGCGCTCATCAGCGTCGCGATCGTGTCCAGTCCGCCCTCGACGTCACCGTCGATCTCCAGCCGGAGACAGCGGCGCCGCCGTTCGGCCAGAACCGCGCAGTCGCCACGCGCCTGGGCATCCTTGACGGCAGCGAAGCCGAGCCGGAAGCCCGGAATCGTCAGGTCGCCACCCTTCTTCTCGCGGACTGTGATGACCAGGAAGTGTCCACTTTCCGGCCCGCCCTTATGCAACTGTCCCGTGGAATGGAGAAAGCGGGGCCCGAAACCGACTGTCGTGGCGGCGCCGGTGGCACGCCGGATGTCGTGGCGAATGCCGTCGAGCAAAGCACGGTGCCGCTCGTTCAGCTCCACGTAAGCCAGAAGCGCCGCATAGTCGCCACGGCGAAGCTGCCGCACGTGCGCCGCGAGCAAACCGTCCAAGGTTGGAGCCCGGCCGGCCGCTCTCCGGAGCGACGTGGCGTACGGACGATCGACCCAGGCAGTCAGTTCGCCCGTCTCGAATGCGTGCCGCGCCACCGGCCCGCCGTCTCCGCGAAGTCCCGCCGCGTCATCTGCACGGTCGGTCAACGCCCGTGTCGCGACCTTGCTCGCCTCGACGTCCGGCTGATCGAACGGGTTGACGCCCATCACGGCGCCAGCGACCGCAGTGGCGAACATCCAGCGAAAACACTCGCCGGTGATGTCCATGGCATCGCGCAGGTCGTAGCGCAACACGGGGTGGCCCGCCGCGGCGAGACGGTCCAGCAACGCCTCGCGTTCATCGTCGTGCTCGGCAGCCAGCCGGAGCGACACGAACAACCGATCGTCGCCATAGGCGGACGGCTCGGCTAGCGCCTCGCCATCGATCGGAATCAGCCCACGGCCCTTCTTGCCGGTCGATTCCGCCACCAACTGCTCGATCCAGGCGCCGAGACCATCAAGCTGGGGAGAGACGTCGAGCGTCAGCTTGTCGCGCCCTGATTGCGCGGCAAGGCCGAGCGCCAGTCCAAGCTGAACGCCCGGATTGTCGTCCGCGAGAGTCTCGGCGCCGCACGCCGCGACCATCGCACGGGCACGGGCCAGCAGTTCGTCCACATCGAGCTTCATGACGGCAGCCGGCACCAGCCCGAAGTACGAGAGCGCCGAGTAGCGTCCACCGATGTTCGCCTCGCCATGGAAGATGGCGCCGAACCCTTCGGACGCGGCCAGGCCGTCGAGCGCCGAACCGGCGTCGGTCACCGCAATGAAGCGTGCCGCGGCGCGAGGGCCGATACGGGCCCGGAGACGGTCGAGAAAATACCGAAGGAAAAGACTCGTCTCAAGTGTGGTGCCTGACTTGCTGGAAACGATGAAGAGCACGCGATCGAGATCGACCGACGACTCGAACGCTCGCACCTGCGACGGATCCGTCGAATCCAGAACGTGGAGATTGAGCCCCGCGCCCCGGCCGAACACGCGGCGCAGCAACTCGGGAAAGAGACTCGATCCTCCCATTCCAAGCAGCGCCGCATCGCCCAGGTCTTCCCGCCGCACGTGTGCCGAGAGGCGGGCAAGTCGCGCTGACTCGGCACCCTCCGGCAGCGGCGGATCGAGCCAGCCGAGCCACTGCCCTTCACCATTTCCGGTCCAGACCGAACCGTCGCGCTCCCACAGCCGTCCAACCCGCCCGGTTGAAGTCCAGTCCTCGCCTTCGCCGGCAATCTCGTCCGCCAGCGCCGGTGGCAGGTCCATCCTGCCGCATCGCTCATCGTGTGCTGTCATGGGTTGTCCCGATGGTGGTTGATTGTAGAATCGCGCGACTCCGACGTCACCCGAGCGGGAAACCGAGCATGGCGGCGAGAGAAATCAAGGGCTCGCTGACGTCCACGCGGTAGGAAACGGCCCCCTCCAGCCGCAACGTGGCGGGCGGCAGGCGGTCGACGGCACGACCGCATCGCTCGCGGACGGTTGTGATCGGAAGGGCCGAATGTAGACGGCAGCCTCTCCGCATTACGGGAGCAAGGAGTGGCGCACCTCTGGCAGGCGGAGCTTCATCCAGACAGCCGATCACGTCGCGCGTCGCGGCACCGTCCGAGCCAGTGACCCGCCATACCTGCTTCCTGCCTGGGAGCGTCGCCTTGTCCTGACTCAGTTTTAGGACCGGTTCGGTGCGACCGGCGCGTTCGATCTCGACCAGTTTGTAGACGCCGCCAAGCGCGGGCGCGTCGGCAACCGTACTCAGAGCGGTACCGACGCCGAAAGCGTCGATCGGCGCTCCCTTCGCCATCAAGTCCGCAATCCGATGTTCGTCCAGATCGCCGCTAGCGAATACTCGTGTCGCGGAAAGACCCGAAGCATCCAGTCGCCTCCGAACTGCCCGGCTGCTTTCCAGCAGATCACCGCTGTCGATCCGGACGGCGGCCGGCGTGAGCCCAGCCTCGACGATTCGATCGACCGCCCGGATCGGACCATAGGTGTCGATCAACAAGATCGCTTGATCGCCATAGAGCCGGGCGAAACGCTCGAATGCCTCCCGCTCGGTGGCATGCATCATCACCCACGAGTGCGCCATCGTGCCCGACAGCAGCAGATCGAAGGCGCGTCCCGCCTCGACGTTCGAGGTTCCCGCACAACCCCCGATGCAGGCAGCCCTAGCAGCTAGGAGTCCCGATTCCAGGCCATGCGCGCGCCGTGTGCCGAACTCGAAGACAGGCCGGTTGGCAGCGGCGCGAACGATCCGCGAGGCGCGGCTGGCGACCGCTGTCTGAAAAAGCACGGTGGCCAGGAGCGCCGTCTCGACAATCTGAGCCTCGATGATCGGGGCGGTCACGCGGATCAGCGGCTCGTTCGGAAAGACCGGCGTTCCCTCCGCGACCGCCCAGACATCGCCCGTGAAACGGCATGACGGCAAGTAGTCGTCGAAGAAACGCGCTGGTGCGCCATGCAGTGTCGGTACCGTCCGGAGGAACTCGACCTCGTCCGCCGTGAAGCGGAACTCTTCCAGGTACGTGAGTGCCTGATCGAGTCCCGCCGCTACCAGGTAGCCTCGCTCCGGCGGCAGTTCCCGCACGAACAACTCGAAGCTGGCGACGGCCCCGACGTCCCCTTCGAAGTAACCTGCCGCCATCGTCAATTGGTACAGGTCGGTGGAGAGTCCGGTCGCCATAGCTAAGCCTTCAGGTCCGTCGCCATCGCGACGGCAGGTGTAATCTACCACCCATGACTGAACGGACCCGACAGGCGCTCCTGGTGGTGGATGTGCAGAACGACTTCTGCTCGGGAGGCGCCCTCGCAGTACCGGGGGGCGACTGCGTGGTCCCGCTCATTAATCGCCTGACGGCGGCTTATGCCTCGGCTGGCGCCTCGATCTTCGCGTCGCGCGACTGGCATCCGGCCGGGTCGTCCCACTTCACGGAAGGCGGCGGGGTATGGCCCGTTCATTGTGTGGCAGGAACCAACGGCGCCGCATTCCATCCGGGACTGGCCCTGCCACCCGAGACTGCGGTGGTCAGCAAGGGAACTGCGCCCGACACCGACGGCTACTCGGCCTTCGAAGGGACGACGGCCTCCGGCGAGCGCCTGGGCCAGGCTCTCGACCTGCACGGAGTCGAACACCTGACGGTCTGCGGGTTGGCGACCGACTACTGCGTTCGGGCGTCGGTTCTCGACGCCTGCCGACAGGGGTTGCGGGTGTCGGTCGTGTCGGACGCCATCGCAGCTGTCAACCTGAATGCGGAAGACGGCCCCCAGGCAATCGAAGAGATGCGCGCCGCCGGCGCGGAGTTCGTCGAAACGGACGCGGCAGTAGCCTCTGTACCCAGCCAGGAGCAAGCTTCCGGCTAGAAGCGAGCTTGCTCCGCGCGCCCGCTAGTTCCCGCTGAGCGGGCTGGGCCCGCCGCGGAACGTCAGCATGTAATCGCGGATGGCTTCCAACTGCGCCTGGCCGTCGGCGTCGAGTTGCGGATAGGGCGACGCCGGGAATTCAGTCCAGAACATCGGCATCCGCGTACCGGGCTGGATCTCCAGTGGGGCTCGGAGCCAATCGATGATCCATTCCGGCTGCAATCGCTCGCGCGCCATCCGCAGGTCCGGCGCCAGATTGTCGGTCGGCTGATCGGCCGGAATGGTATCGAGCACATGGCACTGCTGGCAGCGCAGCAGTTCAAACAGTTCTTCTCCCTCGCGCGGCACGTCGGCAGTAGTCAGCTCCGCGTGCGACCGGAACTCGCCGATAGTGTCGGAGATCGCACCGAAGTAGTCGATCGCCGTGTTCCAGTGCGCGTCGTCCAGATCGAACGTCGGCATGCGGACGTCAAGCCATGGGCGGATCGGGATCGGATTCTGGAAGAACGCGTACATCCAGTCCGGCTGCACCTTGGCGCCCTGAGGCGTCAGCAAGGGCGGCGCGACGGACGGATCGTCCACCAGCTGCACGTAGTCGCCTCCGTCCGCCTCGATCTCGTGGCACGCCACGCAGTTGCGCCGGCGCACGAGGTTGCGCCCTTCGCGCAAGCCGTCGTTCCGCGCGGAACGAGGCACCTGCGCCGCGAGCGGCTGCACGTTCGTCTGGAAGCTCATGATCGCGGTGGAGAATAGTGTCGCCTCTTCCTCGCTCATGCCATAGTTCGGCATCCGCAGCTTCTCGAGCGGCTGCAGGACCCGGTTGCGGTCGAACGAGCGTGGATCCCGCATCTTCTGCTTGAACCAGTCCACCTTGGTATGCGGGATGTCATGGACGAAAGCGAAGTCGAGCCGCGGGAGCAGCTTGGATCCCTCCTCGGAGAGCTCGATCCCGATCGGTTGGGCATCCTCGAATCCGCTGATGTCGTGGCAACTGAAGCAGCCGTAGCGGCCGATCACACGCTGCCCCAACTCGATCTGCTGCTCGTCGGCTGACAACCCGCCCACCAATTCCTGCGCCTCGGCGTTCGGCAGCACCGAACGGACGTAGTCAAGCAGCGTCTCCGTGACGTCCGCCTGGGTGTAGCTGGCCTCCGCCGGGCGGCCGTCCGGACCGGTTAGAGTTGCCAGGTACGTCGCGACGTCAGCCGCCTCCTGATCGGTAAGGCGCAGATCCGGCATGTAGGTATCGCTACTGAAGTGCCGTGGGTCACGCACCCAGTCGAAGAGCCACTCATAGCTCGTCTTGTTGCCGATGTTCTGCAGCGGCTGACCGAACGTGCGGCGCGCACCGGCGGCGAGCCGATTCATGTCCTCGGTGATGTGACACGCCAGGCAGCCGGTCGAGTTGACCAGCTCTTCACCCCTGCCCGCGTCCCCGGACGGCGGCGACGACACGGCGAACGTGTGGTCGCCCGAGTTCGCATAGAGGTACGCAACTACGGCATCGATCTCCACCTCGTTGCGCACCGCATCCTCTGGTGAACTGGTGTTCGAGTTGTACCAGACGCGCGGCATCCAGGTGCTGGGCTTTACGACCCGGGGATCCCGGATCCAGTTCGCCACCCACTCTGGTGTCAGCTTCGCCGAGATCTTCGTCAAGTCCGGACCCGGCTTGCGCAAGTCGGTAAAGCCGGTAGTCGTATGGCAGGCGTAGCACCCGGCCCGCTCATACAGCCCGTAGGCAAGGTTCAGGTTCTCCGCTTCCGGCACGTGCACCGTCTCACGGTGACACTTGGAACACGAAGCCTCGGTCATATCGGTCGGGAGCATCGGATAGTCCCACAGGTGCGGCACTTCCCAACCGTACTGCTCCTCCCACGCGTGCATCTGGTCCTCGCTGCCGGGCGTATGCGATGCGTGGATGAAGCCGATCGACTGCCCCATTCCCTCATGGCAGACAGTGCAACCCACCTGCGCAAGCGGATGCGGCGAGGCACTGCCGACGTAATCGTCGAGATTCGGGTGTGTCCGATATGGCTGCGGATACCCCTCGTAGCCCTCGCGATCGATCGCGATGTGGCAGGAGGTGCATCGGTCCATCTTCTGGAAGCGGATGAAGTTCAGCTCATCGACCACGTTCGGCGTAATCGTCTGCTGCACCGTCAGGCTGGGCGCCATGAAGTCGAGCAGCGGCGCATTCAGCAACACGTCGCCGACGAAGTCGATCTGCAGGTCCGCAACGAGATCGGCGAGCCGTGTCGCCTCCGCCGTCAACTCGCGGATCTCGTTGTCGGCATCCGTCACACCGCCGGTGTACTCGCCGATCTGCGCGCGCAGTGAATCGCGCCGCGCAGTCAGCTCCTCGACCTGGATGCCCAGGTCGACCCACCGCTCGTACATGGCGTCGATCTCGGGACGGACATCCACCGCCTCCTCCGGATGCTCCTCGCGCAACTCCTCGTAGGCGTAGCGCGCAACATCGTAGTCCGCCTTCAGGAAGTTGAACTCCTGGTTCGTCCGATAGAAGTCCGCCTCGACGTCAGCCAGCTGCGCCTCGAGGCCGTCCACCTGCGCCTGGTTCTGTGCCAGTTGCTGCTCGGCTGCCGCGCGCTCGGCGTTGAGCTGCTGCAGCCTCTCCTGATCGATGCCGGCCTGCGCGGCCTGAAGGCTGAGGGAAGTAACGTACTCCTCCAGCAGGACGAAGTTCCGCTGGTAGCCCTTCCACTCCCGATCGAAGTCGTCGAAGACCATCCAGATGGTCGTGAAGAAGAGGAACAGGCTGGACGTCGCAAAGACGACGTTCAGGAAATCGATGTTGTAGGCGTGTCCGATGCTCTTCTTGTCAGGCATAGGTCTCGACTAGATGTTGAAGAAGAACTCCGGTATGGAGACGACGTACTTCAGGTTGATCAACCAGCGGCTCAGCATCTTGATCGGCAGCGACAGCATCATCAGGAAGAGGAACACGCCGACGTAGAAACGCGTCGCCCCCATCTTCTCGTAGTAGCGTTTGAGAACCGTGCGGGCCAGGAGATACGGCACCGCTGTCACGTAAGCGATCGACAGGATGATGCCGACTCCCTCCCGAAGCAGGATATTGTCGGGCAGCGACGTGCCGAGTGCGCGCACCCACAAGTATTCCGACAACTGCACGTTGTTGAGTGCCTCCAGCTTGTGGACATCCCAGTACTCGAACGGTCCGAAGAAGTTCCAGTTCGGCCCGCGGAGGAACGTGCCCAGGACGATGAGTGACGACCAGAGGATGACGAACCCGAACAGGAAGATGGTGATCTCGGCCTTGCGTTCATTGAACGTGTAGTAGCCGTTTCCCTTCGGATTGGTATCGATATAGGGAATCGCCATCAACCCGACGATGATCAGGCTCGGCAGGACGACGCCGGCGAGCCATGGATCGAAGTAGACCAGCATCTCCTGAAGGCCAAGGAAGTACCAGGGCGCCTTCGAAGGGTTGGGTGTGTTGGCGGGGTTGGCCGGCTGCTCGATCGGCGCCTCGAGGACGATCGACCACACGACCAGAATGGCGCTACAGAGCACGAGCGAAATGAGCTCCGTGTAGACGAGATCGGGCCAGACCCACACCCGGTCTGATTCCTGTTTCTCGATCGGATCGTCGCCGGCCGCCATCCGCTGGTCATTCAGGACCGCCTCGCGCATGGAGTACCAGGTGAAGAAGATCACCAGAAAGATGAGGGCAACGATCGGGACGTTGTCCGGCTTCGCGATGATCAGGACGAAGTTCTCGTCTGTCAGTCCGAACAGGAAGAAGACGCCGAGAAAGGCCATCAGGCCGTAGCCGACGGAATTCTTCGCGAAAAGCTCCCGCTTCCAGACGATGAAAACCAACGCCAGCACCGACATGATGAAGAACAGCCGTGGATCGGAAACGAAATTGAAGAATCCCTTAATCGCGTCCATCATGCGTCCCTGCTTCGTGCGTCGCTCTACTCAGATGTGCCCGTCCGCCTAGAGGGGCCCGGAAATGCCGCCGTCCTTTCTGACGCGCCAGAAGTGGACCGCCATCAGGAAACCGATTACCAGGGGGAGCGCCACACAGTGCAGCACGTAGAAACGCAGCAGCGCGCCCTCGCCCACGAATGTGCCGCCAAGCAGCGCGAACCGCGCGTCGTCGGCGGCGTGGACCAACTGCACGTCGCCAATTGCGAGGAAAGCGGCGCCCGGCCCCTCATAGCCGAGGAACGGTGTCGCGCGCGCCATGTTGGCACCGACCGTGATCGCCCAGATCGCCAGCTGATCCCATGGCAGCAGGTAGCCGGTAAACGACAGCAGCAACGTCAACACCAGCATGATGACGCCAACGTTCCAGTTGAACTCGCGCGGCGGCTTGTAGCTGCCCGTCATGAACACGCGGAACATGTGCAACCAGACGGTGATTACCATGGCGTGCGCACCCCAGCGGTGCATCTCGCGCATGATGCCGAGCGGCACGTGCTCACGAAGGCCGACGATGTCCGAGTAGGCGTACTCGAGCGTTGGCCGGTAGTAGAACATCAGCAGCAGGCCGGTGAACGTCAGTACGAGGAAGAGGAAGAAGCTCAGCCCTCCCATGCACCAGGTGTAGCGCAGGCGGACGCCATGCTTCTTGAGTCGGACCGGGTGCAGATGCAGGAAGACGTTCGACAGCATTACCAGCACGCGGTTGCGGTCGTTGATTGGCGCTGCGTGCCGGAAGACCGACCTCCAGATCTGCGTCTCGGTCAGCCAGTTCCAGAAGCGCACCAGCGCGCTTTCCTGCGGATCAATCGTTTTCGCCTTGGCCATGGTTCATTCGTTCGTTTGCGCCATGTCGCGGGAGGCCCGCCTAGACGGAGAGGAATGCCTCCGGGTCGGTCCACTGCCCCAGCTCCTCCTGGAACTTCCGCGCCTTGTCGATCAGGATCTGTCCATCTTCCGCCAGTACGATCCGCGCCCGCTCGAGCGGCCGCGGGGCCGGTCCCTCGAAGTTGATGCCAGTGGGACGGAATCCGCTGCCGTGGCAGGGGCACTTGAACTTGTTCTCCGCAGAGAGCCAGTTCGGCGTGCACCCGAGATGCGTGCAGGTGACGAGCAGCGCGTAGAAGCCGGACGACTCGTGGTAGTCGTCGAACGGCGTCCGGACTACCCACACGCCGAACCGGTCCTTCCACCTTTCGTCCACGCCCTCGGCGTACTCGCCGGGGAAGCCGATAGTGAACTGCTGGGGCGGCTCGTTCAGGACGTTGGGGAACATGAACCGGCCGGTCGCGGCCAGACAACCCGCAGTTGACGCTGTGAAGGCGCCCCAGGCGAGGCCCATCCAGCCCCGGCGACCCATCAGCGGTGACATGTCGTCCGCCGTGCGCGGCACGACCCGGTCGGCCAGACTGGGTGCGCGAACCGCGGGGGCCGGCGCCTTGACCACGGCCGGCTTCGGCGCCGGCTTCTCGCGAAACAGCAGGATCACCAGGATGTGCGCCGCAAACATGGCGATCCCGGTCACGATGACGGCAAGCAGGGGATTCATCCGGTCCGGCTCCTCGTTGACTGATTCAACACGTCCAGGGTCTTGATCGCCACCTCACGGACTCGCAGGTTGGCGTCCGATTCGCTCAACGCCTCGACGGACGGGCGCAACTCGGCCGCTCCGAGCGTCGCTGCTGCCTGCAAGCCGCTCACGATGACCTCGCTCACCGGATCGATGGCTGCCTCCGCCGCTGCGCTGCGCGTCACCATACGAGAAACGTACTCGCGATCCAGCATCCGGCGGAGCACCGTGATCCCGTCGTCCCGGCCATGCCGCGCCAGCGCCACCGCGGCATTCCACTGCACGTCGGCCGCCGGATCATCCAACGCGTTCCGGAGCGTGCCGTGGTCTCCGCTTCCCGGCAGCGTTCCGAGCGCGTAGACGGCCATTTTTCGAACGCCGGCATCGTCCGAGGCGTACATCGCCTCGATATCCGCCACGACACCCACGTCGCCGAGCGAGGCGAGGGCCCAGATGACACTGATCCGGGTTTCGTTGTCCGGGTCGTTCAGCGCGCCCCGCAGTTCGTCCACGGCGTTGATGGGCGGAGCGGCGAGCCTTCCGATCGCCAGCGCCAGGTAACGCCGCAACCGCGGGTCGCCACCATCGGCATCAGTGAAGGCCTGAACGATCGCCGCGCCCAACTCCGGATTCTGTGCTTCGGTTTGCGGATCGGCCAACATCCGGGACAACTCGTACGCCGCCGGCCACCTCCGTTCACGGCCACCTGACTGAACGTCGACCAGTAATTCCTGTGGGGTCCGCTCCGTCGTTACCAGCATGCGAAAGCCGCCGTAAACCAGCACTACCATGCCGACGACGGCGAGTGGGATCAGGAAGAACTGCACTGCCAGCGCGGGGGCCGCGCGCAGCGGATTCACACGTGGGGCATTTTCCTGCTCTACGAGCTTCTGCATCTATGGTGCCGTCAGGGTTGCCCGGCGGTGCGTCCGGGTTGCTGATGGCGTGTCCTCGACACGCGCACCACGAGCGAACCGGCAGGCAATGCAGGGTACTACGGCAGGCGATTTCCGGTCAACCCGACCCCGGGGGCGCGCCCCTGTCCTGAAGCAAGCGCCGGAAGGCGCCAGGCAGTCGTCATTCCCCCAACGATGGGGCCTTGACCGACGGCGCTAGATCCGCGGCAGGGTAACCTGCTGCTGGGCCTGGTACTTACCCTTCTTGTCGGCGTACGACCGCTCGCAGACCTCATCGCTCTGAAAGAAAAGCACCTGTGCAATCCCTTCGTTGGCGTAGATCCGGGCCGGTAGCGGGGTCGTGTTGGAGATCTCCAGGGTCGCCGTCCCCTCCCACTCGGGCTCGAACGGCGTGACGTTGACGATGATGCCGCAACGGGCATAGGTCGACTTTCCCAGGCAGACGGTCAGGACATCGCGCGGGATGCGAAAGTACTCGACGGTGCGAGCCAGCGCGAACGAGTTGGGCGGCACGATGCAGACGTCCGCCTTCAGATCGACAAACGACCGCGAATCGAAGGCCTTCGGGTCGATCACCGTCGTATTGATGTTGGTGAAGACCTTGAATTCGTCCGCCACTCGAATGTCATAGCCGTAGGAGGAGACGCCATAGGAGACGACTCCCTCGCGCACCTGCTCTTCGACGAACGGCTCAATCATGCGGTACTCGAGCGCCATCCGCTTGATCCAGCCATCCGACTTGATGCTCATCCCGTCGTTCCCGCCGTCAACCCAGCTCAATGCCGCGGAAGAAGTAGCCGAGTTCGTACGCCGCTGTGTCGGACGCGTCCGATCCGTGGGTGGCGTTGCGCTCGATCGACGTTCCGAACTGCCGCCGCAGACTGCCCTCCGGCGCCTTAGCCGGATCGGTGGCCCCCATGATGTCGCGCCAGCGCCGTATGGCATTCTCCGCCTCGAGCGCCAGGACAATCGCCGGACCGGACGACATGAAGGTGGTCAGGCTCGTGAAGAAGGGCCTCTCCCGATGAACAGCGTAGAACCCCTCGGCGTCGGGTCGCGAGAGACGAACGAGCCGTATGGCGCGGATCTGCAGCCCCTCCGACTCGATCCGCTTCACGATCGCGCCGATGTGCCCAGCCGCGACAGCGTCCGGCTTGATGATGGCGAGCGTCCGTTCCATGCGGCACGCCCGCTTAGCGGAGGTCCTCCATAATCTCGTCGAGTGCCGCCCGCCCCGGGCGGACACGTGCTTCGGACAGTGTCGCCAGGGGCTCGTCCACCATGTTGAGGGCGGTCAGGAAATCGGTCTTCCGCGGCTCGACATAGATGAGTCCGGTCGCGAACTCCCCGCGACGGCGCGTCTCCTCAAGAACCCTCAGCGCCTGCACCTTGTCGAGCGGGTCGTAGTCCTCGTCCAGCTTTCGGAGGTAAATCCGGGAACCGTCGTGCAGCTCCACCTCCTGCGTGACTCCCGGCTCATAGTCGATCTCGATCTCTTCGAAGTACGGGACGAAGTCCATCTCCTCGAGGGGATCGTCATGGTCCTTGACGTAGGCGTAACTCTTGGTCGAACCCTCGTGATCGTTGAACGTCACGCATGGCGACAGCACGTCCAGCATCGCGGTGCCGCGGTGACTGAGCGCCGCCTTCAGGATCGCGGACAGCTGCTTCTTGTCTCCGGAGAACGAACGGGCGACAAACGACGCTCCGAGCTCGACAGCGAGGGCACAGGTGTCAATCGGCGGCAGATCGTTGACCACGCCGGTCTTCAACGTCGACCCGATATCCGCAGTGGGAGAGAACTGGCCCTTGGTCAGGCCGTAACAACCGTTGTCCTCAATGATGTAGATGATCGGCAGGTTGCGCCGCATCAGATGGACGAACTGGCCGATCCCGATCGCGCCCGTGTCGCCGTCGCCGCTGACGCCAATCGCCACAAGCTTGTGGTTGGCGAGCAGCGCGCCGGTGCCGACCGACGGCATCCGGCCATGCACGGCGTTGAACCCGTGCGCCTGACCAAGAAAATAGGCGGGGCTCTTGCTGGAACAGCCGATGCCCGAAAGCTTGATTACGCGCTCCGGCTGAACCCCCATCTCGTAACAGGCGTTGATGATCCGCTCCGAGATGGCGTTGTGGCCACAGCCGGCGCAAAGCGTTGTCTTCGAGCCGCGGTATGCCTTTGCGTCGAGGCCAATCCGGTTCACCCGCGGCCGCGACGCACGTGATGGTCTGGACTGTTCGGTTGGTGCCGTTGCCACGATCGTTTCTATGCCTCCGTCTAGCCTTCCCGCGCCGAGGTCCCCGGTTCCCGTGCCGCCATGACGATGTTTCCGCCCAACGCCGTGTCCGGTGGGCTACTCGCCTCCGACCCCCGCCTTGTGCGGCAGCCGTGGATGCGGAGTCACGCGCTCGATTCGCAACCCCTCCTGGAGCAGCACGCTGTCGGTGATCGACCTGGCATCGATCGGGAGCCCCGTATAGTGCCGCACGCTGCGGAGGCGCCGAGTCAGCTCCGGAGCCAGTTCGAGCTTCATCAGGCTGAGCATCTGCGCGTCGCGGTTCTGCTCCACGACATACACCCGTTCGTGGCGCTCGATGAACCTCGCGAGCGGCGCGGTCCGGAACGGATAGCCACGGATTCGATAGTACGAAGTCTCAAGGCTCTCCTCGGCGCGCAACTGATCGCGGCTCTCGACCACCGCCCAGTGGCTCGTGCCGTAAGCAACGATGCCGACCGTAGCCTCCTTGCGCTCGTCGTGCTCCGGAGTCGGGATCCAGTTCCGCGCCTGCTCGAACTTCCGCGTCAGCCGATCGATGTTGTTCTGGTAGTCATCCGGCCGCTCGCTGTACTGGGCAAGCTCGTTGTGGCCTGAGCCGCGGCAGAAGTACGCAGGCAGGTGGTCGCCCGGCAGCGTCCGGTACGGGATCCCGTCGCCATCGACATCGCGATAGCGGCCGAACGCGCCGATCCGCTTGAGGGTCTCTTCATCGAGCACCTTTCCCCGGTCGAGAGGCCGGTCCGGGTATTCGAACTGTTCGGACATCCAGGTGTTCATCCCGAGGTCGAGATCGCTCATGACGAAAACCGGCGTCTGGAACCGCTCCGCCAGATCGAAGGCCTCGATCGCCATCTCGTAGCACTCCTTGACCGATGACGGGAAGAGCATCAGGTGGCGCGTGTCACCGTGCGAAAGGAATGCGGTGGAAATGACGTCGCCCTGGGCGGTGCGGGTCGGGAGTCCGGTGGACGGGCCGACGCGCTGGATGTTGAAGATGACCGCCGGCACTTCGCCGTAGTAGGCGAGTCCGGCAAACTCGCCCATGAGCGAGACGCCCGGGCCGCTGGTGGACGTCATCGCCCGCGCGCCGGCCCATCCCGCGCCGATCGCCATCCCAAGTGCCGCGATTTCGTCCTCCGCCTGCACGACGGCGAAAGTCGCCTTGCCCGTCTTCTCGTCGATCCGGTACTTCCGGAGATAGTCGATCAGGGTCTCGCAGAGCGAGGACGAGGGCGTGATGGGGTACCAGGTGACGACGGTGACGCCCGCCATCATCGAGCCGATCGCGGCGGCCGCGTTTCCCTCGATCAGCATCAGATCCTGGGTCTTGTTCAAGGGCGCGACGACGTACGGATCGCGTTTCTCAAAATGCTGCGCGGCGTACTCGAAACCGATCTCGAGCGCCTGTTTGTTGAGCGCGACCGCCTTCGGTTTCCGTCCCAACTGCTTCTGCAGAGCCTCTTCCATTCTGGTGAGGTCGATGTCGAGCAGCTTCGCCAGCACCCCGTCATAGATCATGTTGCGAACGAAGCGCCGGAGCTTCGGGCTGGTCGAAATGCCGGCAACCAGCTTGTCGAACGGGACCGGATAGAAGACGAGGTCGTCGCGCAGAGTATCGAGCGCCAGTGGTTCGTCGTAGACGACGGCGGCGCCCCTCGAGAGAGAGAGCACGTCCTCGTTCGCGGTTTCCCGGTTCATCGCGACCAGAATGTCCACCTGGTCCTTGCGGGCGATGTAGCCATCCTTGTTGGCGCGGATAGTGAACCACGTGGGGAGTCCGGCAATGTTCGACGGGAACAGGTTCTTGCCCGATACTGGGACGCCCATCCTGAAAATGGAGCGCAGGAGCACCAGGTTGGCAGTCTGGCTGCCCGAACCGTTGACGGTGGCTACCTGGATGCTGAAGTCGTTGACGATGCGGCCCTTGCCGCGGACCGCGGGCCGGTCGGCTACTGCGACGTCAGGAAGTGCCATGCTGTGATTCGTGCGCGGGCGTACAGCCTTCAAGTATACAGGATCGCCGGCGCCATCCACGCATCGCACGGCTGTACGGCGGCCGCCGCCCGCGCCACACCGGTCACAGGCCGAGGCGGCGGGCAACGGTTTCGCCGATGCGCGCCGGACTCTCGACGACGCTGACGCCCGCCGCTTCGAGGGCGGACATCTTCTCGACCGCGGTGCCGGCGCCACCGGCAATGATGGCGCCGGCATGTCCCATTCGGCGTCCCGGAGGCGCCGTCCGGCCAGCGACGAAACCGACTACCGGTTTGTCGAAACGTGCGGCGATCCAGGCGGCCGCCTCCTCCTCCGCGGTCCCGCCGATTTCGCCGATCAGCACCACCGCCTCGGTCTCGGAATCCTGCCCGAAGAGCTCGAGCGCCCGGATGAAATCCGTCCCGATCACCGGATCGCCGCCGATGCCGAGACAGGTGGACTGGCCCAGGCCCAGGCGCGTCAATTGATGCATCGCCTCGTAGGTGAGCGTTCCGCTGCGAGAGACGATACCGACCGGGCCGGGCATTCCGATATGTCCGGGGATGATCCCGGCCTTCGCCTTTCCGACCGAGAGGATGCCGGGGCAGTTCGGACCGACCAGGCGCGTGGGGCGACGCGCGAGATACGCCATCACGCGGACCATGTCGAGCGTCGGAATCCCCTCCGTGATACAGACGACCACGCCGATCCCCGCGTCCGCCGCCTCCATGACCGCATCGGCGGCCGCCACCGGTGGGACGAAAATGACCGATACGTCGGCTCCTGTCGCCGCCACCGCCGCAGCGACGGTATCGAACACCGGCCAGCCCTCGTGCGTCGCGCCCCCCTTGCCGGGTGTCACTCCACCCACAACCGTGGTGCCGTAAGCGGCCGCCTGCCGCGCGTGAAACGTCCCTTCGCGGCCGGTCAACCCCTGCACGAGGAGCCGCGTCGTCTCGTCGATCAGAATCGCCATGGTTCGCCGACTCGTGTCATTTCACCCGCCGGCAGCGGCAAGCGCCACGACGCATTCCGCCGCTTCGCCCATCGACGCCGCCGTCGCGAAGTTAAGGCCGCTCTCCTTCAGCATGCGGTTTCCCTGCTCGACGTTCGTGCCCTCCATCCGGATCACCATGGGAAGCGTAACGTCGAGCTCGCGCACGGCGGCAATGACACCCTCGGCGAGAACGTCGCACCGGAGAATGCCGCCGAAGATATTGATGAGCACCGCACGGACGTTCTCGTCGGCAAGCAGCAGACGGAACGCGTTCCGGATCTGATCCGCGTTGGCGCCACCGCCGACGTCCAGGAAGTTCGCCGGTTCGCCCCCCGACAGTTTGATGATGTCCATCGTCGCCATGGCCAGGCCGGCGCCGTTCACCATGCAGCCGATGGTGCCGTCGAGGCGGATGTAGTTGAGCGCGTGCCTCGACGCCTCCACCTCCAGCGGATCCTCCTCGGCGAGGTCGCGCAGTTCGGGAAGGTCGGGATGGCGCGCCAGTGCGCTGTCGTCCAGATTGACCTTGGCGTCGAGGGCCAGGACATCACCGGCGCCGGTAATGACGAGCGGGTTCACCTCGAGCAGCGACGCGTCGACCTGACGGAACACCCGGTCGGCGGCAAGCATCGCGGCCGCGACACTATTTGCCACGCGTCCCGTCAACCCCATCGCGAAGGCGACGCGACGCGCCTGAAACGGCAGCAGGCCCGTAGCGGAATCTATGGCCTCGCGGTGGATCAGTTCCGGCGTGTCCGCCGCCACCTGCTCGATATCCATGCCTCCCGCCGCACTCGCCATCAGCACCGGTCGCGCCAGCGCGCGGTCTATGACCAGGCCGACATACAACTCCTGGGCGATGTCGAGCGCTTCCTCAATCAGCAGCCGTCCGACCGTCCGACCCTCCGGACCGGTCTGGGCGGTGACCAGCGTCATGCCGAGGATCGTCTTCGCGGCCCGTTCGGCTTCCGCCGCATCCCCGACGACCCTTACGCCGCCCCCCTTGCCGCGGCCGCCGGCATGAATCTGCGCCTTGACGACGACCCGGCCTCCCAGGCCTTCGGCGACGCGCCGCGCCTCTGCCTCCGAATGCGCGACGTCACCGCGCGGCACCGGAAGGCCGGCCGCCGCAAACAGTTGCTTTGCCTGGTACTCGTGGATTTTCACGGGCGGCCTGGACCCGCGGCGCGGAAGGCACTGTCCCGCGCCACGCACGGTGAGGCTACATGTTGATGATCTGCACCAACTCCTGCACGGCGGAAGCCGACTTCTGCAGTGCAGCCGATTCGTCGGCGGTCAGCTCGATCTGAACGATTTCCTCAAGGCCATTCGCACCCAACTTGCACGGAACACCTACGAAGAGGTCGCTGATGCCGTACTCGCCCTGGAGGAAGACGGAACAGGGAAGAACCTTCTTCTTGTCCTTCAGGATCGACTCGACCATCTCGACGACGGCGGAGCCGGGCGCATAGTAGGCGGAACCGGTGCCGAGCAGCTTGACTATCTCCGCGCCCCCGTGGGCGGTCCGCTGCACGATCGCGTCGACCGTCGCCGCGTCGAGCAGCTCGGTGATCGGGATCCCGGCAACCGTCGAGTAGCGCGGCAACGGCACCATGGTGTCGCCGTGTCCCCCGAGAACGAACGCGTGCGTATTCTCCACCGACACGTCGAGCGCCTCCGCGATGAACGCGCGCATCCGCGCCGAGTCGAGTACGCCCGCCATTCCGATGACCCGTTCGCGCGGCAACCCGCTGACCCGATAGACGACCTGCGCCATCGCGTCGAGCGGGTTGGTCACCGGTATGACGATACAGCCGGGCGAATGCTTCATCACCTCTTCGGTGACGCTCCGGATGATGCTGGTGTTCTTCTGCAGCAGATCGTCGCGGCTCATGCCCGGCTTGCGCGCCAGACCGGCGGTGATGACCACGATGTCGGAACCGGCGGTGTCGGCGTAGTCATTAGTGCCGAGAACCCGCGCGTCCGACCCCTCGACGGGGCACGCCTCGAGCATGTCGAGCCCCTTCCCCTGAGGTATGCCCTCGAGGATATCGAGGATGACTACGTCGGCGAGTTCCTTGTCCGCGATGCTCCGGGCGGCAGTCGCGCCAACGTTGCCCGACCCAATGACCGATACCTTCCGATTCATCTCTGCTGCTGCTCCGTTCCGTTGCGCCGAGGTCGATCCCGGCTACTACATGTTGGCGATTATGGCGTCGGCGAACTCCGACGTCTTCAGCTTCGTCGCGCCCTCCATGAGGCGCTCCAGATCATACGTGACCGTCTTCGCCCGAATGCATCGTTCGATCCCGGCTTCGATGAGGTCAGCCACCTCGTTCCACTGCAGGTAACGGAACATCATCGCGCCGGACAGGATGACCGAACTGGGGTTGATGACGTCCCGGTCGGCGTACTTGGGCGCGGTGCCGTGGGTCGCCTCGAAGAAGCCCACTTCGTCCCCGATGTTCGCCCCGGGAGCCAATCCAAGTCCGCCCACCTGGGCGGCGCAGGCATCCGAAAGATAGTCGCCGTTCAGGTTGGTGGTGGCGATGACGTCGTACTCCGAAGTGCGGGTCAGAATCTGCTGCAGCATGCTGTCGGCGATTCGATCCTTGATGACGACCTTGCCGTCCGCATCCCCGTCGTCCCACTCGCCGATGGTCCGCTCGCCGTACTCTTCCTTCGCCAGCTCGTACCCCCAGTCCCGGAATGCCCCCTCGGTGAACTTCATGATGTTCCCCTTGTGGACCAGCGTCACGCTCTTCCGGTTGTTGTCTATCGCGTAGCGGATCGCCATGCGAATAAGACGCTTGCTGCCGGTGATCGAAATCGGCTTGAGACCGATGCCGGAGTCGGGACGGATCTTCTTGCCGAACTTCGTGCCGAAGTAGTCGATGATGTCATGGGCCGCCCGGGAGCCCTGCTCCCACTCCATGCCGGCATAGACGTCCTCGGTGTTCTCCCGGAAGATCACGACGTCCATGTGATGCGGATTGCGGACGGGTGACGGCGTACCGGTGAAATAACGGACCGGTCGCACGCACGCGTAGAGGTCGAGGATCTGACGGATCGAGACGTTGAGGCTGCGAATCCCACCGCCCACCGGAGTTGTGAGCGGACCCTTGATCGCCACTCGATAGGTGCGCGCCGCCTCGATCGTGTCCGTCGGGAGCCACTCGCCCGTCTGTTCGCGAGCCTTCTCGCCCGCCAGCACCTCGAACCATACGACGCGCTTCCGCTTGCCGTAGGCCTTGGCGACGGCTGCGTCGAAGACGCGGACGGACGCCTTCCAGATGTCCCGGCCCGTGCCGTCTCCCTCTATGAACGGAATAATCGGATCGTCCGGAACGACGAGCGCGCCGTCGCGGGATGTTATGCCGGTCCCCTCGGTGGGGGGCGTCACGTGTTTGAACGTTGCCATTGCCGCCTGCTGCTCCAACCTCGCACAGAATCTTCAACAGAAACTGTGGAAAACCTTGTGGAAGACTGCCCCATCAGATGCTCTCAAGCCGCGTCGACCGGACCGTTCGAGCGACTTGCACCATCGTGATGCGCTGCCCGCCCCGTGGCGCCGCGGCGAAGCTGCAGGCACCCTGTGCCGCCCCCCCGCCACAACGAAAAACGGGGGATTATACTGTACGGGTCGTTCGAGCAGGTTTCACGCACTCATTCGTCCATTCGCTGCGCCTGCGGCAGCCGCCCGGGCCAGCAGCGCCCGCAACATCGCCTCAGATCACGTCCAATGAAGATTGTCATTCCCGAACCGCTCCCCCCCTCGGCCATAGCGATGCTCGAAGCGGAAGGCTGGAGCGTTGACGCGCGCGAGGGACGTTCCGCAGCGACGCTGTCCAGCCACGTATCCGATGCCGACGGGCTGATCGTGCGCGGTGGGACGAAGGTGACCGCGGACCTGATCGCCGCGGCGCCGAAACTGCGCGTGATCGCGCGCGCCGGGACGGGTGTGGATAACGTCGACCTGGAGGCGGCCAGCGCACGCGGGATCCTGGTGTTGAACGCCCCCGGCGCCAACAGCATCAGTGTGGCGGAACACGCCTGGGCGCTGATGCTTGCCTCGGCTCGATCCATCACCCGTGCCGACGCGGACATGAAGGCGGGCCGGTGGTCCAAGCGGACGTTCCAGGGCGCCGAGCTGCGCGGGAAGATCCTTGGGGTCGTGGGGTTGGGCAGGATCGGACGGGAGGTGGTCAGGCGCGCACGAGCGTTCGACATGACAGTCATCGCGCACGATCCGTTCGTTGCCGCACAGGTGGCGTCCGACCTGGGAATCGAGTTGGCTCCTCTCGAGTCGCTCGTGGCGCAGTCCGACTTCATCACTTTCCATCTGCCGTCGACGGAGGCGACGCGTGGAATGGTGAGCCGTGAGCTGCTCGCACGGTGCAAGCCGGGCGCGCGCATCATCAACACGGCGCGCGGGGACCTCCTGGACGAAGCGGCGCTGACCGAGGCCATCGAGGAAGGGCGCATCGGTGGTGCCGCGCTCGACGTCTTTCGTGAAGAACCGCCATCGGAAACGACCCTGACCGGGCGGCCGGACGTGGTAGCCACGCCACACATCGGAGCGGCGACCGCCGAAGCCCAGGAACTCGTCAGCGTCGAAGCGGTGACCAGCGTGCGGGAGTACCTCCGGGCGGGGGTCGTACGGAACGCCGTCAACTATCCGTCGGTCAACGCAGAGGAATTCCAGCAACTCCAGCCGTATCTCGTGCTGACCGAGAGAATGGGCCGGCTTCTGGCACAGCTCTCGGGCGGACGTGTGAGCGGCATCGGGCTCCGGTACTACGGAGCGTTGGCGGACGAATCGCACGAAATGCTGGTCGGATCGGCGCTGATTGGTCTCTTCCGGGAAGTACTGTCGACCAACGTGACGCTGGTGAATGCCCGTTCGGTCGCCGAGCAGCGCGGACTCGACGTGGTCGAGTCACGCAGTTCGCGCCCGCGGAACTTCACCAGCCTGGTCTCCCTGAAACTCCACGCCGACGGACGCGAGTACTGGGCGGAGGGAGCCGTTTTCGAGCCGGATCAGCCCCGGCTCGTTCGACTGGACGGCGTCGAGGTGGAGGCGCCGCTCGACGAAGGGACGATGATCGTGATCCGGAACAACGATCAACCGGGCGTTATCGGCGAAGTCGGGACGATTCTGGGACGGCACGGGATCAACATCTCCACCTTCGCGCTCGGAAGGCACGACGCGGGTGCGATCGGTGTAGTGCGCGTGGGGCTGGGCAACGCCAGCGCCGATTCGGACGAACCGAACGTGAACGACGCCGTGCTAGAAGAGATTCGCCGCGCGGCGGCCGTCTGGTCGGCTGATTTGGTACGGCTCTAGCAGCTAGGGCAGATCGAGCCGGCGCGTCGCGCCGGAAGTGTCCTCCAGCATGACGCTCGCGTCGGTCACGGAAACGACACGCCAGTTGCCAGGCAGGCTGTCACCCGCACGGACGAGCAGGGCGTCACCGGTGCGCGCGGTCAATATCGCGGTGCGTTCCATTCCGCCGGCGCTAGCGTTCGTGGCGGCAATCCCGGAGAGCACCAGGCCGAACCGGTCGACGGGCGCGGCGCGCAACATGACACTCGGGCCAGCCTGCCCTACCGTCGGCTCGGATGATGCCGTGCCGTGCGCGGTTGCGGCATCAGGAGCCTCGGGACCAAACGCGAAGGGGTTCCGAGTCCCGATGCGAGGGGAGTCAGCCCTCTCCAATCGTTGCCGCAACTGCGCCATCGACGCAGTCAGGCTCGGCACCTGGTCGAGTCGGGCGACCGCGGCGGCAACCGACGCGGGTGGCGGAGCAGGAGCCATGCTTCCCGGAACCGGCACGTCGCCGCGACGCGCCATCGTGGCGGCAGCGAGCCACAAGGTAACAAACGCACTTCCGACAACGAGCAGGCCAATGCGCCAGGAGGACATCGCTGAACCGTCTCTCTGCAGGCTAGACTAACGTACTCCCGCACCGGCCGGCGGACGCCTGCACGTCCCTGCACGCATTGGCATGCCGTGTGCTATTCTTCACCGTGCACCCTGCGGCGGCGGCGGCACAGTCCACCGGACCCGCACCCCTTGTCTCGGTAACCGCTATCATCCCGGCCCGTTTCGACTCGAGCCGTCTGCCCGGCAAGCCGCTGGCCGACATCTGCGGTCGACCCATGATCGAGCATGTCTACCGTCGCGCCTCGGCAGCCACCAGGATCGACAGGGTAATCGTCGCGACGGACGATCCGCGCATCCTGGACACGGTCCGGTCCTTCGGCGGCGAGGCGCGGATGACCCGGCGCGATCACCCGACCGGCAGCGACCGGCTCGCGGAGGTGGCGCGCGAGCTCGACGTTCCGCTCGTCGTCAACGTGCAGGGCGACGAACCGTTAGTCGACCCCACGTTGATAGACCGTATGGTCAGCAAGCTGGCGGGTGACCCGACCCTGGGCATCGCCACCGCCTGCTGCCCCGTCAGCGACGCGGCGGAGCATGCCAGCCCACACGTAGTGAAGGTCGTGACCGACGGGAGGGGCGATGCGCTCTACTTCTCGCGGGCGCCAATCCCCCACCGGGCCGACGCTCCCCGGAACGAACCGCCCTTCGGTTGGAAGCATATCGGCCTGTACGCCTATCGACACGCGGCGCTGCTGGCGCTGGCCGCCACACCGCCCACCGCGCTCGAGCGAACCGAGCAGCTCGAGCAGTTGCGCGCGCTGGAGACGGGCGTCCGGATCGGAGTCGTGCAAACAGACTCCGTCCCGGTCGGCGTCGACACACCGGAAGATCTGGAACAGGTCCGTCGCCTGATGTCCACCGGAGGCGACGGCATCTCCAGCAGCATCACATCCGGCACACGTTTGGAACCGCGACGCCGATGATGCCTCCAACGCAAGATCCGCCAGTCACCGATACCGGTCGTCCCGTCAAGTACATCTTCATCACCGGCGGGGTTGTCTCGTCGCTCGGCAAGGGCCTCGCCGCCGCATCCATCGGCGCCCTGCTCGAGGGGCACGGCTATCGCGTCACGCTGCAGAAGTTCGATCCTTACGTCAACGTCGATCCGGGAACGATGAGCCCGTACCAGCACGGTGAAGTGTTCGTTACGTCGGACGGCGCGGAAACCGACCTCGACCTGGGCCACTACGAACGCTTTACCAACACCCTGACGACACGCAACCACAACTGGACCACCGGCAAGATCTACCTGTCGGTCATCGAGAAGGAGCGGCGCGGCGACTATCTCGGCGGTACCGTGCAGGTCATTCCCCACGTGACGAACGAGATCAAGAGAGCGATGCAGATCGTCGCACAAGGCGGAAACGTCGACGTTGTCCTGATCGAAGTGGGCGGCACGGTGGGCGACATCGAGAGCCAACCGTTCATCGAGGCGATCCGGCAGCTCCGGCAGGATCTCGGGCGCGAAAACACGCTCTACGTCCACCTCACGCTGGTGCCGTTCATCGGCGCGGCGGGCGAACTGAAGACGAAACCGACGCAGCACAGCGTACGCGACCTCCGTTCGATGGGCATCCATCCCGACATCCTGCTCTGCCGGACCGACCGGCTGCTGCCGCGGGAGATCCGGCAGAAAATCGCCCTGTTCTGCGATGTCGACGAGGAAGCTGTGATTACAGCGAAGGATGTCGAGAGCATCTACGAGGTGCCCCTCGTGCTCTCCGGCGAGGGGCTCGACCGGATCGTGCTGAAGCAGATCGGCCTCCCCGACACGACGCGGAACATGGCGACGTGGGAACAGTTGGTCGAGCGGATCCGGAACCCATCCGACGAGGTCACGATCCATATCGTCGGCAAGTACGTCGGCTACGAGGACTCGTACAAGAGCCTGAACGAAGCGTTGTCGCACGCCAGCTTCCTTCACAGGCTCAACCTCCGGATCCAATGGACCGACGCCGAGGAGCTGGAATCGGCTGACGACGAGCTTGGGCTGGCCGATGCGGACGGCATCCTCGTGCCGGGAGGATTCGGCGACCGGGGAACGCGCGGGATGATGCGCGCGGCGCAGGTGGCGCGTGAACAGCAGATTCCCTACCTGGGCATCTGTTACGGGTTTCAGTGGGCGGCGGTCGAGTTCGCGCGTCACGTGTGCGGCCTCGACGATGCCGATTCGACCGAGTGCAACGCGCAAACGCCGCACAACGTCATCTACAAGCTCCGGGACCTGCTGGGCGTCGACGAGCTGGGCGGAACGATGCGCCTCGGCAGCTATCCGTGCGAGTTGCGGGCCGGCACGAAGGCCTACGCGGCGTACGGCCGAACGACGATTCACGAGCGTCACCGGCACCGCTACGAGTTCAACCGCGCCTACGAGGATCGGCTCTCGGCGGCGGGTCTGGTTTTCGCCGGACGTTCCCCCGACGGGAAGTTCATCGAGGCAATCGAGTTGCCCCGGCATCCCTGGTTCGTTGCGGTGCAGTACCACCCGGAGTTCCAGTCGAAACCGCACTCCCCACACCCGCTGTTCTCGCAGTTCGTACGGGCGGCCCACGAGCACGACGTGTCGGTCCGGGCCGGCGCGGCCGCGTCGATTGCCTGATCCGGCGGCGCTCCCCTCTATAGAATGGGGGGCGTGCGAACGGTTGCTGCCGGCGGCGTAGCGTTCGGCGACGGCGCGTCACTGCCGCTCATCGCGGGCCCCTGCGTAATCGAGAGTGGCGAGCATGCCGCGGCGATGGCAGCAGCTCTCCGCGACATCACGAACCGGTGCCGCGTGCCGTTCGTCTTCAAGGCATCCTACGACAAGGCGAACCGGACATCGATCAGGTCATTCCGCGGGCCGGGCCTGGCCGAGGGGCTGCGGATTCTCTCGGCGATCAAAGCCGACCTGGGCATTCCCGTCCTGACCGACATCCACGAACCGGCCCAGGCGGCGCCCGTCGCGGAGGTGGCCGACATCGTGCAGATCCCGGCTCTCCTTGCGCGCCAGACGGATCTCATCGTGGCCGCCGCCGCCACCGGACGAACCGTCAATCTCAAGAAAGGTCAGTTCATGGCGCCGCTCGATATGCGGCACGCGGTCGCGAAGGCGACGGCTGCCGGACACGATCAGGTCATCATCACCGAGCGCGGCACGCTGTTCGGCTACCGCGACCTGGTGGTCGACGTCCGGTCGTTTCCCCAGCTTCGCTCTCTCGGCTACCCGGTCGTATTCGACGTCACCCACAGTGTGCAGATGCCCGGCGGCGGCGACGGCGCGAGCACGGGTCGCCCGGAGTTCATCGAGCCGCTGGCGGCGGCGGGGGTCGCGGCAGGCATCGACGCCTTGTTCCTTGAAGTGCATGACGATCCGGCGCGCGCCCGGAGCGACGGAGCGAACGCTCTGCCCCTGCATCGCCTCGAACCCCTGCTGCAGAGACTCGTGACAATCTCCGAGGCTTCGCATCGACGGCTCGCCGCGACCGGGGCCGGGGAAAGCCGATGAGCGCCCGTGACCTGTCGGCGATTGCGACCGCGGTCGACCTGGCCCGGCGCGTGATGCGCATCGAGGCGGAGGCGGTCGCGGCGATCGCCGATCGACTGGACGAGCGTTTCGACGCTGCGGTCGACCTGTTGGCGTCGGGTTCGGGCCGCGTGATCGTGACGGGCATGGGCAAGTCGGGAATTATTGCGCGCAAGCTTGCCGCCACCCTCTCGAGCACAGGCACCGCGGCGTACTTCATCCACCCCGCCGAAGCCGTGCACGGTGACCTGGGTGCGATCCATCCGACTGACGTCGTCATCGCGCTGTCCCAGAGCGGCGAAACGCCGGAGCTCATTCGCCTGATCGAGATGATCCGCCGACTCGACGCGAGGCTCATCGCGCTGACCGGCTCCGTCGAGAGCGCGCTGGGAGAGGCAGCCGACGTGGCCCTTGACTGCAGCGTCTCCGCCGAGGCGTGTCCCCTGAACCTGGCGCCGACCGCGAGCACCACCGCCGCGCTCGCGCTCGGCGACGCGCTGGCGATGGCGCTGCTTGTCCGGAAGGGGTTTCGAGAGGAGGACTTCGCTCATCTCCATCCGGGCGGACAGCTCGGCAAGCGGCTGCTGCGCGTCGATCAACTGATGCACTCGGGCGGAGAGGTCCCGGTCGTTACTCCCGACGCGTCGTTCGACGACGTCGTCGAGACGATCACCGACGGCGGCTTCGGAATGACCTGCGTAGCGGACGCCGACGGCCGGCTGGCGGGAATCGTCACCGACGGCGACCTGCGCCGTCACCTGCCGACGCGCCGCCGGTCAGCGCCGCCGCCTGGCGAGCAACGCGCGCGAGACATCATGTCGGCCGAGCCGCTGACAATCGATCCCTCAACGCTCGCCGTCGAGGCCCTGCTCCTGATGGAACGGCGTCGAATCACGTCGCTTCCGGTGGTCGACGCGGGGCGGCGCGTTGCCGGCCTGATCCACCTGCATGACCTCTGGCGGACGGAACTCTTCTGAAGAAGAATGGCGAAACGACAGCGATGACCGACACCCTGCTGCTGCTCGCACCGATTGCGGCGCTTCTCATCGGCCTTGCCGCCGGCAAGGCATGGGAGCGGTACAAGCTGCAGGACGGCCGCTGGATCGACCGGCGCAAGATCCGTGAGTCGCCTCACTACATCCTCGGTTTGAATTTCCTCGTGTCGAACCAGATTGACCTGGCGATCGAGGAGTTGACCCGCGCCATGGGGCTGGATTCGACGGCGCTGGAAATCAACCTGATCCTGGGCAACCTGTACCGCGAGCGCGGCCAGGTGAGCAAGGCAATCCAGTTGCATCAGCGCCTGCTGCAACGCCCCAAGCTCACCGAAATGGAACAGGCCTATGTACTGCTCTGTCTCGGACTCGACTACAAGCGGGGCGGCTTCATCGACCGCGCCTTCGAGGCATTCTCGGAAGTTACCCGGCTCGATCCGGGCAACCAGTACGCGTTGCTGAATCTGGAGAAGATCCACGAAGAACAGCAGCAGTGGCAGGAAGCGCACGCTATCCGCCAGCGGATTACCAACATCGCTCCCGACGTGGAGAAGCCGCGCGATCAGGCGATCCTCGCGTTCCTCGAGAACGAACTGGGGCTCCAGGCGATGCGCCAGGGCTCACCCGAACAGGCGGTCCGGCACTTCGAGACGGCGCTCGAACTCGACCCGAGAACCGTACCGGCGTCGCTCAATCTGGGCGACGTTCACTTGCAGCAGGGACAAACCACCGAGGCGATCGCACGTTGGGAGCAAATCAGCCGGACCGCGCCGGAACGCTCGTACCTGGCGTTCGACCGGCTGGAAAAGGCATACGCCGGGGCGAGCAGCCATGGCCGGTTCATCGAGTTCTGCCGCCGGTTGATAGACGCGAACCCCCAGGACTGGCGCGCTCGAATGACTCTCGGCCAGCATCTGGCGGCTCAAGGCGACGCGCGGCACGCACTGGAGTTCTTCTTCGACTCGCTCGTTCACAATCCCCATGCGCTCGCCGTGCATCTGGCGATCTGGCGATCGCTCATGAAGCTGGACTTCGATCAGGCACTTGTCAACCGGTACCTGTCGCTGACGCACGAGTCGGTTTTCTATCTCGATCCCCACATCTGCATGCGATGTCACTACCGCAGCACGGAACTGCTCTGGCAATGCCCGCAGTGCCACGAGTGGAACACCTTCGTGGAGGAACGGATCGCGCCGGCGGAGGACGCGGAGGAAACCGAGGACGCGGAGGCGCCAGAGGAGGCGCCGGCCTGAGCGCCCTGCCAAACGGGTGTGCGGCAAGATTGTCCGCGACGGGAACGCTCTGACGGCGCGAGCCTCCCAACATGCTGCGCGTGGCACTGACCGGCGGAATCGCCACCGGCAAGTCGTACGTCGTCCGCCAGCTGCAAGCGCACGAAGTTCCGACTGTCGACGCAGACGAGCTGGCGCGCGCGGTCGTGGAACCGGGTCAGCCGGCGCACGTAGCGATCCGCCGTCGGTTCGGCGACGGCATCGTCCAGTCCGACGGCAGACTTGATCGGGAACGTCTCGGCGCCCTCGTCTTCCGGGACGCGGCGGCGCGGGCAGACCTCGAGGCGATAGTCCACCCCCCGGTGCGCCGAGCGATCGACGACTGGTTCAGCGCCCACGCGGCGGCGAACACCTCCCCGCCATTCGCCGTCGCCGACATCCCCCTGTTGTTCGAGACCGGACGGGACGCCGAGTTCGACCGGGTGGTCGTCGTCGCCTGCGCACCGTCAACTCAGATCGCGCGCATCATGGCGCGCGACGGTTTCTCTGAGGCTGAGGCGCGGCGGCGGCTGGCGGCGCAGTTGCCGATCACCGACAAGGTGACTCGCACCTCCCTGTTGATCAACACGGACGGCTCGTTCGAGGAAACCGCGCGGCAGGTGGACGAACTCTGTCGCGCCCTCGCCTGACAACGGGCCGCCAGTCAACGGCGTGCTACGGAAAGCCGAGTCGCGCCTCGGCGGCGCGGACGGTGTTCGACATCAGCATCGCGATCGTCAGCGGACCGACGCCGCCGGGAACCGGGGTAAGGGCGCCGGCGACGCTCGCCACCTCCGGGTGAACGTCGCCGGACAGCACCTGGCCGCGGCGGTCGAACGCCCGCACCTTCCTGCTCGCCTCGCCGAAAATCGTGACGACCTGTTCACGATCGGTCAGCGCGTTCGTGCCGACGTCGACCACCGTGGCGCCGGGCTGGACGAAATCCGCCGTGATGAAGGCGGGACGACCAATGGCGGCAACCAGGATGTCCGCCTCGGAGGCCACGCGCGGCAGGTCCACCGTGCGCGAATGACAGATCGTGACCGTTGCGTGCCGGTGCAGCAACAGCATCGCGATCGGCTTGCCGACGATGTCGCTCCGGCCGATGACGACGGCGCGGCGCCCGGCGATCTCGATGCCGTGCCGGTCGAGAAGCTCAATGATGCCCGACGGCGTACAAGGCGCCCAGGTCGGCCGCCGTTGCACCAGACGACCCACGTTCGCCGGATGGAACCCGTCGGCATCCTTGGCCGGGTCGATCGCATCGAAGATCCGCTGCTCGGCGTCGTCTCCCATGCCCGACGGAAGCGGCGACTGCACGAGGATCCCGTCGATCGCGTCGTCACGGTTGAACTCTTCGACGATGGCAAGCGCCTCGTCGAATGATGCGGAGGCGGGCAGCGTCCGCAGATCGGTTGCCATGCCGAGCGCCTCGCTCGCCGAGACCTTGCCGCGGACGTAGATTGCGGAACCGGGATCGTCTCCCGCCAACACGATGCCCAGGGTGGGCGGGCGGCCCGTCGCGTCGCGTACCGCATCGATCCTTGACCGAAGCGATCCGCGAATCGCCTCCGCGACGGCGGTCCCGTCCAGCCTTCTCGCGGTTCCTGCCGCAGCGGATGCGGCTGAGGTCGACGTGGAAGCAGATTCTTCGGACGACATGCGAGGGATTCCGTCTACGCGCGATGCGTTTGGGAGTCTACCCGACTTTCGTTAGAATGCCCCGCGACATGGGCGCACCGACAGACCCGCCCTCACCCCCTCGCCACTTCCTTCCAGCGGGACGGCGCGCCATCCAATGACTGCAGGTGGCGGTCGCGGCGCCTGGGGCTCGCGCACCGGGTTCATCCTGGCGGCGGCCGGTTCCGCCGTCGGCCTCGGCAACATCTGGGGCTTTCCGACCCAGGTGGGACAGGGAGGCGGCGCCGTGTTCGTCCTCATCTATCTCGCCTGCGTTCTGCTGATCTGCATTCCGATCCAGGTGGCCGAGATCGCGATGGGCCGGCGGACGCAGCAGAGCCCGGTCGGGTCCTTCGCGGCTCTCGCGCCGGGACGCGCGTGGTGGCTGGTGGGAGGGCTGGGCGTCCTGGCCGGCGCCGGCATTCTCTCTTTCTATTCCGTGATCGCAGGCTGGGCAGTCGCCTACATGTGGTTCGCCGCGACCGGCGCGCTACCCTCCAGTGCGGAGCAAGTCGGCAGCTTCTTCGGTGAGTTCACGGCCAATGGACTGGTAGCCATCATCCTCGCCGTCGTCGTGGTCGGGACGACCGCCGGCGTCCTGCTGGGCGGCGTCCGCGCCGGCATAGAGCGAGTTACGAAGGCGTTGATGCCGGCGTTGCTCGTCCTGCTCGTCCTGCTGGCCATTCGCGCCGTCACGCTCCCGGGAGCCGCCGAAGGAATCGCCTACTACCTGCAGCCCGACTTCTCGGAGATCGCGAACTTCGGAATTGTCAACGCGGCGCTCGGGCAGGCGTTCTTCTCGCTCAGCCTCGGCATGGGCTGCATGATCACGTATGGCAGCTACCTGCGTAGGCAGGACGGGATCGCGACGTCCGCCATGTGGATCGCGATGCTCGACACCGGCATCGCCCTGCTCGCCGGGTTCATCATCTTCCCGACCGGCTTCTCGATTGCCGGCTTCGACCCGGCGGCAAGCGGACCGGGATTGATCTTTGCCGTCCTGCCCGGGCTGTTCGCCACAATGCCAGGGGGACAACTGTTCGGAGCGGCCTTCTTCCTGCTGCTGAGCGTCGCGGCTCTCACGTCCACCATCTCGTTGCTCGAGGTGCCGGTGGCGCACTGCGTCGACGCCTGGGGCTGGACCCGGCGGCGCGCGGTCGGTTCGGTGACGCTGATCGTGGCCGCGTTCGCGATCCCCTGCGCCCTCTCCGGGGGAGCGGTCGCGTTCCTGACGAACCTGCCCGGCCTCGGCACCGATTTCCTGACCCTCATGGTGACCGTCTGGAACGAGTTCGCGTTGCCGATCGGTGGCCTGCTGACGGCGATCTTCGTCGGCTGGGTCTGGCGCGTGGACGGTGCGCTGGAGGAACTGCGTGCGGATGGCGCCTGGTTCCCGGCTCCAAGGGTCTGGGCCGCCCTCCTCCGGTGGGTATGCCCCGCTGCGATCGCGTCCATCATCATCGGCACCTTCGTTTCGATGTTCTGAGTCATGGATGCCCTGACGAGCTTGATGGCGCGGGCGGAAGAACTCCTCTACCACCCGTTCGCGCTGCCGTTGCTGCTCGTCCTGGTCGGTGGTGTCGTAACCGTTTGGACCGGTTTCGTGCAGGTTCGCCGCTTCCCCTTCGCGGTGAGGCAGACCCTTGCCGGCGTATTCCGCCCGTCGGGCGAGGGCACGGGCACGATCAGTTCGTTCCAGGCGCTCTCCACCGCGTTGGCCGCCACCGTCGGCAACGGCAACATCGCCGGGGTTGCCACCGCGATCCTGATCGGCGGTCCGGGCGCCGTCTTCTGGATGTGGATCACCGCCATCGCAGGCATGGCAACGAAGTACGCGGAGGCGGTTCTCGGTGTTCATTACCGTGTCACCCGCGAGACGGGCGAAATGGCCGCCGGCCCGATGTACTACATCGTCCGCGGGATTCCCCACGCTCCGACAGCCCGGACGCTTGCGGTGCTGTTCGCCGTCTTCGGCGCGGCGACGGCGCTGTTCGGCACCGGCAACATGGTGCAATCGAACGCGATCGCCCGTACGTTCGTCGAGGCGGCGCGCAGCACGGCCGGGATCGATCCACCGCTCTGGATACCCGGCATTGTGGTCACCGTGATTGTCGGACTGATCCTGCTGGGTGGCATTCGGCGAATCGCCGCGGTGGCCGAACGGCTCGTGCCGTCCATGATCGTGGTCTATATCGCCGCCGCGCTCCTGTACATCGTGCTGAACGCGAATCAGATACCGACGATCTTCCTGCAGATCGTGACCGGCGCGTTCACTCCGCTTGCCGCAGTGGGAGGCGTCGCCGGCGCGTCAGTCGCGCAAGTGGTGGCGGCAGGCATCAGCCGCGGCGTCCTCTCGAACGAGGCGGGTCTGGGCAGCGGGCCGATCGCGCACGGCATTGCGAAAGTAAGGCACCCGTGCGAGCAAGGCGTGGTCAGCATCTTCGAGGTGTTCACGGACACGATTGTCGTCTGCTCGATGACCGCCTTCGTGATCATCTCGTCGGGCCTCTGGACGGACCCGGGATACCAGGGCGCGAGTGCCGATCTGACCGCCGCCGCGTTCGGAACGACCATCCCGTACGCGCAGTTGCTCGTCGCCGTCTGCTCGTTCCTGTTCGGTTTGTCGACCCTGCTCGGGTGGGCGTACTACGGCGAAAAGTGCATCGAGTTCCTGATTGGCTCGCGCGTGATCACGCCCTATCGGGCCATCTTCACGGCCTTTGTCCTGATCGGCTCGGTCGCGGAAGTCCGCCTCGCCTTCGCCATCGGCACGCTCTTCAACGGCTTCATGGCGTTTCCCAATCTGATCGGCGTGTTGTTCCTCGTTGGGACGGTCCGCCGCCTGACCCGGGAGTTCTTCTACGGAAAGTCGGACGCCGGGGCGCAATCGCCCAATTGATCGACGTACGCCCGGACCCGCTGCTCCGGCGAGTCTCCGCGGAACAGATCGCTGATAACGGCAACTGCGGCGGCGCCCGACGCGATCACCTCGGGTGCGCGGTCCAGCGTTATCCCACCAATGGCGACAACCGGACGCGCGGGCTGGCGCGCCGCGGCGGCATGCACAAGGGCCAAGCCGACCGGTGCATACCCCGTCGCCTTGGTCCCGGTGGGGTAGACAGGACCGACCGCGAGGTAGCTGACCGGCTGCGACCCGGCCTCGGCGACTTGCGTTGCGTCGTGTGTCGACAAGCCGACGATCGCGGCCGGCTCCAGGATGGCTCGCGCCGCCGCCGGAGGCAGATCGCCCTGACCGACATGCACTCCCGCCGCACCGCAGGCGCGTGCAACATCGGCGCGGTCGTTGACGATCACGATGGCCTCATAACGCTCCGCCCGCGCAACGATGGCGTCGCACCACTCCTCCAGCTGCCCCGACGCGACACCTGGCGCCCTGAGTTGCACGAGCCGTGCGCCGCCGTCGAAACAGGCGGCGGCCAGATCGGGCGGCGGCCGACCGTGACGCGCGGCGAGTTCGGCGTCAACGATGGCGTAGAGCGGCGGCAGGCGCACCGGGAGCACGGCGGGGTCTACCTCACCTCGTCGTGTGGAGATCGGTGGGCGTGGTCAACACTTCCGGCCCATCTTCCGTCATCAGGACATCGTCTTCTATGCGGACGCCGCCGAAGCCGGGGACATACACCCCCGGCTCTATCGTGAAGACCATGCCGGGCGCCAGAACCGCGTCGTCTGTCTCCCCCTCCCCACTCACGCGCCGACGACCGATACGGGGCAGCTCGTGCACCTCGATCCCAAGGCCGTGGCCGGTGCTGTGGCCGAACGCGTCGGCGAGATCGTGCCGCTCCAGTGCGGCCCTCGCGGCCGCGTCGACCTCGCTGGCGCGCACCCCCGGGACGGCCGCCGCAATCGCCGCCGCCTGCGCCTCCGCCACCGCATCGTGCAGGCGCCGCGCCTCGTCCGGGATCGTCCCGACCGCCACCGTACGCGACAGATCGACACAGTACCGGTGATGGACTCCACCGAAGTCGAGCAACACCAGGTCGCCTTCCTCGATTCGCCGCTCGCCAGGGTGCGCATGCGGCAACGCACCGTTGGGACCAGTGGCGACGATTGTCTCGAAGGCAAGTGCTTCGAAGCCCGTTGCCTGAAGGACAGCGTCGATTTCGCGGGCCACTTCCAGTTCGGTCCGGCCGGCCCGAGTTGCCGCCGTGGCCGGCGCGACCACGTCCGCCAGCATGTGGCCGGCGGCTCGAAACAGTGCGATCTCGTGCGTGTCCTTTACCATCCGGGCCCGCTCGACGAGATCGGCGGAAGGCACCAATTCCACACTCCCGCCGAGCGCGCGCGTCAGCCAGCTCCAACGCCGAACGCTGTAGTGGTCGGACTCGATACCGACACGGCGTCGGCTTCCGCTGGCGCGGAGGTGGCTGGCGAGAGTGCCGTCGTAGGTGCCATCGGCCGGAACGGGAACGACGTCAAGGCCCGGCGGCATGAAGCCGGCGCTTTGCAGGCGATCCACGGCCTCCGCGTATCGAAAGTCAACGATGAGGGTCAGGTCGCCGGGGTCGGTCCCGACGATTGCCAACCCGGCACTCGCCCGCAGGTTGAGCAGGTAGTAGAGATGTGGGAGATGGCTGACGACCAGCCCGTCGAGCCCATCCGCCGCCAGTGCCGCACGCACTGCATCCAGGCGATCCGCCAGCCGCGATGGCGGCGCCAGCCCTCGCGTCTCCGTCGTCACGCGTGCACTATAGCGCCACGTGCGCCAGTGCTCGCCGCTCCGTGTGATCAGCGGCCAAGGGAAGGGTGCTCATCGGCCAGCTCTACGATCCGGTCGGCCGAGCGCGGCGCGCCGATGACCCGGATCCGGCGTCCGTCGCAAGGGTAGGGGTTGGTGGACCGCATGGGGCTCGAACCCACGACCTCAGCGTTGCGAACGCTGCGCTCTCCCAACTGAGCTAGCGGCCCGTCCGGTGGACAACTGGTGATCTTAACACCTGAGGTCAGGTGAGCAGGTCGAGGTACTTGAGGGCGCCGCCAGTGTTGAAGAGGACAACGCGGTCGGTGGGCAGGATGGTGCCGCTGGCAAGCAGCTTCCGGAGGGCGACGAGCGTAGCGCCCCCCTCCGGGGCCGCGCTGATGCCTTCGGTCGCACCCAGTTCACGCATCGCACCCACCATTTCGGCGTCGCTCACCGCAATTGCCGTGCCACCGCTCTCGCGTAGCGCGCGCAGGATCAGAAAGTCGCCAATTGCACGGGGAACACGCAGGCCGTCGGCGGCGGTGCGGGCATCCTGCCAGGGTTCGGCATGATCGGCGCCCCGCTCGAAGGCCCGAACGATGGGTGCGCATCCGTCGGCCTGCACGCTCACCATCCGGGGACGGCGCGCGTCCTTCGGCATCAGGCCAAGCGCTTCCAGTTCCTCGAAGGCCTTCCACATGCCGACGATGCCGGTGCCGCCCCCGGTCGGGTAGATGAACCAGTCTGGCCAGGATTCCCAGTCGCACTGTTCCGCCACCTCGTACGCCATCGTTTTCTTGCCTTCGACCCGGTACGGCTCGCGCAGAGTCGAGACGTCGTACCAGCCGAGGGGGCCGCCCGTTTCCGCGGCAACCCGGCCCGCGTCGGTGATCAACCCGTCGACCAGCGTGACGGTCGCGCCGTACTCTTCGCACTCGCGGATAAACGGGGTCTTGACGTCGCGCGGCATGAAGACCTGCGCCTCGAGTCCGGCGCGGGCGGCATAGGCGCCAAGCGCATTTGCCGCATTTCCCGCCGATGGCGCCGAGAGGGTGCGCGCGCCGAGGCGCCGCGCCACGGTGACCGCGGCCGACATGCCGCGCGCCTTGAATGAGTTCGTGGGGTTGGCCGATTCGTCCTTGACGGCAAGCCAGTCCATTCCGAGCAGGTCGGCAAGGCGGCGAGTTCGGAGCAGCGGAGTGTAGCCCTCGCCCAGCGTCACCGGCCCGCCTTCCTCGCCACCCGGGGGGAGCACCTCCGCGTATCGCCACATCGTCGGTGGCCGGCCCCGCCGGAGCGCAGAGCGGAGCCGGACGCCGGCGTCGCGCGTCAGGTCGTAGCGAGCGAGCAGCGGCGACCCGCAACGGCACAGATGCTGCGGCTCCTCCGGATCGTAGGAGCCTTCACCGCACATCGCGGCACAGTCGAGGTGGGTGAGCCGGGAGATGGAGGCGGCCATCAGGCGGCGGGTTCGGCTCCTACTGCTCCAGCAGCTCCGCGTCCTTGGCCTTCTGCAACGCGTCGATCTCCTTGATGTGGGCGTCCGTCAGCTTCTGGATATCGTCGAGCGCGCGCCGTTCCTCGTCCTCCGACAGCTCGTGGTTCTTCAGCAGACGCTTCAGCGCATCGTTCGCGTGGTGGCGCACCTGCCGGACGCTGGTCCGCCCCTCCTCGGCCAGCTTGTGGACGAGACGCGACAGTTCCCGCCGGCGCTCGTCGTTCAACGGTGGAATGGGAATCCTGATCACCTTGCCGTCATTGCTCGGATTCAGTCCGAGGTTGGCGGTCTGAATCCCGTGCTCGATGGCCCGGATCTGCGACGGGTCGAACGGCGTGGCGACAATCAGCGTCGATTCCGGAACCGAGAGGCTGGCCACCTGGTTGAGCGGCATTTCCGCGCCGTAAGCGTTCACCACGACGCTGTCGAGAAGATTGATCGACGCCCGCCCCGTGCGCACCCCCGCCAGCTCGCGCTTCACGTGGGCGACGGCGCCGTGCATGCGGCGCTCGGCATCGTCGTGGGCCGACTCGGGATCGGTGATGGCCGTCATGTCGTTACCTCCGGACGGTCCTCGGCGCCGGACGCCGTGACCGTTGAGCCGACCGGCTCGCCCAGCGCCGCGCGCCGCATGTTTCCGGGCGTACGGAGATTGAAGACGACGATCGGCATTCCGTTGTCCATGCAAAGCGAAATGGCGGTCGCATCCATCACCCGCAACCCCTGCTCGAGCACCTGCTGGTGCGAAACCCGATCGATCAGCGTTGCCGTCGGGTCGGTCAGCGGGTCGGACGTGAACACGCCGTCCACTTTGGTCCCCTTCAAAAGGACGTCGGCCCGTATCTCCATCGCGCGGAGCGCGGCCGCCGTATCGGTCGTGAAGTACGGGTTGCCGGTGCCCGCGCCGAACAGCACGATTCGGCCCTTCTCGAGATGGCGGAGAGTACGGTCGCGCACATACGGCTCGGCCACTTCGCGCATCTCGATCGCAGTTACGACGCGGGTCAGGGCGCCGAGCCGCTCGATGGCGTCGGCGAGCGCAAGGGCGTTGATTACCGTTGCGAGCATGCCCATGTAGTCGGCGGTAGCGCGTTCCATCCCACGGTCGCTCGCAGAAAGTCCGCGGAAGATGTTGCCGCCGCCGATGACGACGGCGATCTCCACCCCGAGGGCGTGCACTTCGGTGATGTCGCGCGCCAGTTGCCCGGTGGCATCCGGGTCGATACCGAAGACACCGTGGTCAGAGGCTAGCGCCTCGCCCGACAGTTTGAGGAGCACACGACGGTAGGCCCGGCTGGTCATCAGTTCCGGGCGGCGATTATAGATCAGCCTATTGAGGTCGCGCCCCGGCCACTAGTCGGGCCGCTCGCCCACCTTGAAACGTGAGAACCGGGCAACCGTGATGTTCTCGCCCAGCTTGGCGATGGCGTGCTTCACGAGGTCACCGATGGTTGTCTTCGGTTCACGGACCGACGGCTGATCGAGCAGCGCCACCTGACTGAACCAGCTGTTCAGTTTTCCGTCGACAATCCTCTCGATCACGGGGGCCGGCTTGTTCGATTCCTCCGCCTGCGCCCGGAAGATCGCCCGCTCGCGCTCCACCGCTTCCGCCGGCGCATCGTTGCGGCTGACGAACTGCGGATCGGCTGCGGCAACGTGCATGGCGATCTCACGAACAAGAGTCTGAAAATCATCGGTCCTCGCGACGAAGTCCGACTCGCAGTTCACCTCCACCAGGACTCCCACCTGGCCGCCCTGATGGATGTAGTGGCCAATGAGTCCCTGCTGCGTGGTCCGCCCGGCGCGCTTTTCCGCCTTCGCCTGCCCTCGTGTCCGAAGTACGGTGATCGCCCGGTCGATGTCGCCGTCCGACTCGGTGAGGGCCGCCTTGCATTCCATGAAGCCGGCGCCGGTCTTGTCCCGCAGTGCCTTGACCTGTGCTGCGCTGATAGCCATTTGTTGGTATCCGATCGTGACTGGCAGACGATCCCGCCGCAGGATCTCCGCCGGTGGTGAGCCGCTTTCGTTCCGTCAGACCGCGGCGGCTGACGGGGTGACCTCGGCCGTTGGCGTTGCTTCCGACACCGCCGAGGCGTCGACGCCGCCGGCCGGTTCCTGCTTGCTCCGGAGGCCGCGGCCGGCGAGCACGGCGTCAGCGATCCGCATCACGCAGAGCCGAATCGACCGGAGCGCATCGTCGTTGCCCGGGATAACGTAGTCGACGTCGTCCGGGTCGCAGTTCGTATCGACCAGTCCTATAACCGGGATGCTGAGCTTGCGAGCCTCGTCGACGGCGATCTTCTCGCGCCGCGTGTCGACGACGAAAACCGCTTCGGGCAGCTTATGCATTGCGCGGATTCCGTCGAGATTGCGGTGCAACTTCCGCTTCTCCTTCTGGAGCCGGGCCACTTCCTTCTTCGACAGGTTCTCGTAGCGCGCGTCGGTTTCCATCGCTTCGAGTTCCTTCAGGCGATCGAGACTGCGCTGAATGGTGGTGAAGTTGGTCAGCAGGCCGCCAAGCCACCGCTCGTTAACGAAGTACATTCCACAGCGCTGTGCTTCTTCGACGATGAGATCCTGAGCCTGGCGCTTCGTGCCGACGAACAGGATGCCGCCGCCGGACGCCGCAAGCTGCATGACGAACTGCTCCGCCCGCTGCATCAGCTCCGCCGTCCGACTCAGATCAATCAGGTAGATTCCGTTCCGCTGGCCGAAGATGTAAGGCTTCATCTTCGGGTTCCAGCGCCGGGTCTGGTGGCCAAAATGCACACCAGCGTCCAGTAGTTCCTGCATCGTCAACGGCGTCAAGCTTCCTCCATCCGGCAGGGCGTGGGCAGCCACCAGCGGCCTAACGTTTCGAGAACTGGAAGCGCTTGCGCGCGCCTGCCAGTCCATACTTCTTCCGTTCCTTGGAACGCGGATCGCGCGTCAGCATCCCCGCCTTCTTCAACGGCGCGCGCAGCTCGGGATCCATTTGTACGAGCGCGCGCGCGATACCGAGGCGGAGGGCGCCCGCCTGGCTTGACATGCCGCCGCCGTTGGCGGTGGCATAGATGTCGAGTCTGTCGGTCGACTCGGTGAGGACGAGGGGTTCGGTGATCAGCGTGCGGAGTGACGCCGTCGGAAAGCGCTGCTCCAGGCTGACATCGTTGATGGTGAACGCCCCTCCACCGGGCCGCAGAAAGACTCGCGCCGTAGCCGTCTTGCGCCGCCCGGTACCGTAGTGCTGTTCGAGCGCCACGATCAGGAAACCTCGACCGCGACCGGCTGCTGCGCCGCATGCGGATGATCCGGCCCGGCGTAGACCTTCAGCTTCCGGTACATCGCCCGTCCCAGCTTTGTCTTCGGCAGCATGCCACGAACCGCGGCCTCGACGAGACGTTCCGGCTTTCTGGCCCGCAGCAAGGCCGCCCGCTCCTCGCGGAGGCCGCCGAGATAACCGCTGTGCGAGCGGTACAGCTTCTGCTGTTCCTTGCGTCCGGTCAGACGGACGCGCGCGGCGTTGACGATCACCACGTGATCGCCCGTGTCGAGGTAGGGCGCCCAAGTAGGACGATGCTTGCCCTGAAGGAGACGTGCAGCGACGGTTGCGACACGGCCCAGCACCATGGAGTCAGCGTCGATGAGACGCCATTCCCGGGTTACCTCCCGTGGTCCCGGAGCGTAGGTAGACGCGGTCTGGTTCAACGAGCCTCCCTCTGAGACGTACCAATCCTCTCCGGCGCTCGCCGGAAACTACCGATGGTAACGATCCTTGCGGTTTTGTGTCAAGGCGTCGGGGAACGGTGTGTTCCTCCGCTCGAGGCCTCGCACTTCTCCGGTTGGCCTGCATCTTGCACGGGGTAACGGGTGGAGGAGGAGATCACCTGAGCGTGCGTGGGTTGAAGCGACTGTTCGGCCGGACCATTCCTCTTGTGGGCCTCGACATCGGATCGAGCGCCGTCAAGGTGGTGGAGGTCGTCCGCCATCGTTCGCGCGCCATTGCTACCGTCGGACGCGCGTCCACGCCGGTAGGCAGCATTGTTGATGGCGCGATCGTCAGGCCGTATGACGTGGCCGCCGCTATTCGGCAGGCGTTTGCGGCGAGCGGAATCCGGAGGCGGGATGTGGCGGTTGCGCTGCCAGGGAGCGCCGTAATCGTCAAGCGTATCGAGTTGCCGCCGACGCCGCCTACCCAACTGGCCGGCGCGGTGGCCCGCGAAGCGGCACGGCAACTGCCGTTCAATCCGGATGACGTCCACTTCGACTTTCACCTGAACGGCGCGGGTCCACCGGGTGCCGATGGTCCTCTCGACGTGATGCTGGTGGCGGCGCGGCGGGAGACAGTGACGGCTTACGTCGGTGCGGTCGTGGAGGCCGGCCGCACGCCGGCCGTCATCGACGTCGGCGCACTTGCGCTCCAGAATGTCTTTGAATGGACCGAAGGCGGGGCACCGGAAGGCTCGATGGATGTCCCCGCCCACGCATGCGTCGCGCTGCTCGATGTCGGCGCCAGCGCCACGACGGTCAATGTTGTTCGCGCCGGCACGTCCCTCCTTACTCGTAACGTGCCGACCGGCGGGAATGCCTGCAGCGAGGCATTGCAACGTGAACTGGACCTGTCTTTCGAAGTTGCGGAACGGTTGAAGCTGGGGCTGCCGGCCCGTGGGTGGAGGCCGGCCGACGCCGCACCGGTGTTGCGCGGAGCGGCGGACGCGCTGGCCCTTGAAGTGCAGCGGACGCTCGAGTTCGTCGAGGCGGGTACGGCGGAGGGAGGCAGCGATCCACAGCGCCGCATCGATCGGATCGCGCTGGCCGGGGGCGCTTCGCGGGCAGCCGCGCTCGACGCAGCCCTCCGCGCGCACTTCGGCGACGTGGTCAGGCCGCTCAATCCGTTCCATCGGCTGACGGTGAAGAACCTGACGGCGGATGATTCGACAGGGGCCGATGCGTTGCGGGCAAGCGCCAGCATAGCGGTCGGACTGGCGCTCCGGGGTTTGGACGAACGTTGATCCTGGTCCAGTCGGTGCAAGACAGGAGAACGCGATGATTCGAGTCAATCTGATCGGCAGGCGCCGGGCTGATGCGCCTGGCATGCGGAAGGAGTGGCAGGGCGGTGTCTGGGAGGTGGCATCCACGGCCATGGCGGTGGCGGCGTTGGTGGCCGCGGCGGGACTAATCGTCTCGGAGGCGTGGTTGCTCCACCGCACGGCGCGGGAAGTCTCCGACGCGCGGAAGACCGTGGACGCCGATCGGCGGGATCAGGCGGTTGCCGCGGAGACGCTTGCGGCGGAGGAGGAACGGCGTTCAACGTTGGCTCGATACGTGGCGCAACTCTCGCGCTGGCACAAGACCCGAGCAGATCTGCCCCGAATGCTGGATACCGTCAGCCGCAGCCTGCCGGATGGTCTGTGGCTGACGGAGTTGCGCCAAGAAAGGGAGGCGCTGTTCATTGCGGGCCGCGCCGCCCGCCCAGCCGCGGTTTTCGAGTTCGCCGACAACCTGGAGAGTTCGGAACGGGTTGCCTTGCCGGTGGAGGTCGCCAACATCGACACGGTGGGAGGCGGCCGTTTCGAGCTCCACGTGCCGGCGTTCGCGGCGGAGGAATAGCCGATGCGCGCCGGAGATTACGCGACAGCCGGGATCAGACCCGTAGTGCGGGAGTTGTGGGAGAGGCCGTGGTGGCGATTGGCGGGGGGCTTCGTCGTCGCGGCGGCGCTCCTTCTGGTCTTCCAAATCGCCTGGGCGTCGCCGCGTCGGGCATGGCTGACCATGCAGGAGCGCGAACTGGCCCAAGTGCGCGCAGAACAGTCGGCGCCACCGCGAGCCGGAACGAGGCTCACCGAAGCGACGGGCCAAAGCGCGCGCCTCGCCCATGAGATCACCCGTCTCGCTTCGGCCTTTCCGTCGCGACGCGAAGCACCTGTCCTCCTCCGCCAGTTACACGAGACTGCCGAACAGTCGACGTTGACGCTCGTTACGTACACGCCGCGAACCCCTGAGCCGGTCACCGTCGCCGGAACGGAACTGCGCGGTACGCGATGGAGTGTGCAACTCGAGTTGACCGGGCAGTTTCATCACGTCGCCGGTTTTCTCGAGCGAGTTGGCAACCTGCGGCAGGTGGTCTGGGTGAGAGACTTGGCCGTCCGCGTGGCCGATGGGGACAACCTGGACGGAACGGTCCTCGCCACCGGCACCGCTGAAACACTCGCGATCGATCCTTCCGACCCTTTGGTTCGGGCAACGCTCCGGTCCCAGCGGGCAACCGCGGTTGACACCGCGGCGCCGCCGACGTCCCCACCGCTGTGGTTCGATCCGGGCGGCCGACGAGATCCGTTCAGGCCGCTGCCAGTTTCGACTCCGGCTCCCATACGGGAGGAACGGGCAGCCGGGCTTCCCGGCATCGCAGCAAGCGAACTCTCACTGCACGGCATCGTCGTTGCGTCCGGCGTTTCACTGGCGGTTCTCGAGTCGCCGGGCGGCCGGAGCTGGCTGGTGCGGGGGGGCGAACGGCTGCGGGACGGCGTGGTCGGACGGATTGGCACCGATGTCGTCGACATACAGCCGCCTGGCGCGGTGGCCGCAACCGGCGTCCCCGTGCGTCTCCTGCTCGGCGAGCCGGCGTTCGGAGCCGACCACGAGGCGACGAATGCCGGCGATGGCGCTGCGTCTGCAACCGCCGGGCCCGGCGATTTGGACGGCTACGGAAACAGTCAAGAGCCGCCGGGCAGGGCGTTTCGATGAGCGTGAAGTACTGCCTGGCAGCGGGGCTGGTCGCCACCTTCGGCTTCGTTCCGGCAGCGGGTGCGCAGGAGTACACCGGAGATCCGGTTTCGCTCCAGTTTCAGAACGCCGACCTCCGATCCGTGCTCCGGACCTTCGCCGACATCAGTGGTCTGAACCTGGTGCTCGACCCGGCGGTGGACGGGATCGTCGATGTCGCGTTGACGGATGTGCCCTGGGATCAGGCTTTTGAGGTCATTCTGCGGTCCAATCAACTCGACTACGAAGCCGCGGGGAACATCGTTCGGATTGCCCCGCTCGCAACCCTCACGGCGGAAGCGGAGCAGCGCCGGCGGCTGGCCGAGGAGGAGGTGCTGGCGGGCGATCTGGTCGTTCGCACGCGCGCCCTCGACTATTCGCAGGCCGCGGAACTGGCGCCGATCGTGACACAGGCGGCGCTCTCTCCGCGTGGGCAAATGCAGATCGACGCGCGGACCAACACCCTCATCCTGACGGACCTGGCCCATCGTCTCGATACCGCGGAGAAGTTGATCGCCACACTCGATCGGCCGCAGCCACAGGTGGAGATCGAGGCGCGTATCGTCCAGGCGAGCGAGGACTATCTGCGCGAACTGGGGGTCCGCTGGGGTGTGACGGGACACACCGCGACGGGAAGCACGGCACGCGTCGCGGCAGGCGGCCGCCTCGCTGGAACCCAGGGGCTGGGCGCAGAAGGCGCCGACCCGACCGCCGACGTGGCGGAGAACGCCGGGCGCGCAGTCGATCTGCGGGCGCAGTCCGCGGCGGCAGCAGTCGGGCTGGCACTTGGCGCGGTCGACGGATCGTGGAACCTCGACCTGGCGCTGTCCGCGGCGGAGGAGGAGGGTGAAGTGCAGATTCTCTCGACGCCGCGGGTCACGACCCAGAACAACGTGCAGGCGACGATTCGGCAGGGAGACCAGATCCCGATCCAGACCGTCGCCAACAACACGGTTACGGTCACGTTTCGCGACGCTGCGCTGCGACTCGCCGTCACCCCCCGCATCGCGGCCCGGGAGAGCGTCATCCTGCAGATCGAGATCGACAACGATTACGCCGATTTCGCCCGCCAGGTAAACGGCGTGCCGCCGATCGTCACGCAGAGTGCGCACACCACCGTGCAGGTGGGAAACGGCGAGACAACAGTCATCGCCGGCATCTACGAGCGTACGAGCGCCCGCGCTGATCGCCGCGTCCCCGGTCTGTCACGTATCCCTCTGGTCGGGCGCCTGTTCCGCAACGAAGCGGATCGCCGGCGCTCGGATCAGCTCCTCATCTTCCTCACTCCGCGGATAGTCCTTCCGCATGCCGGCTAGCAGCCCGTGGTGAAACCCCGCTACATTCGAGCGGCGATGTGACAGCAGTTGCCTAATCGACCTCAGGCCGGCTCAGGCCGCCAGCGCATCGATGGCGGCTGCCGTGCGGGAAGCCGTGCCCCGGATCGCAGCGTCAAGTTGGTCGAAATCGTCCAGCCCACAGGCGCGCGCGACTACGGCCTTCACCCTTGGACCCGCCGTCTCGACCCCGCCGCCATCCTCGGCGACCAGCCGCAGCGAACCTCGCACGTTCCGCCACATCGTCGCGGCGCCGACCAGCCGATCCGCGACATCAGCGGCAATAAGCCCGCGCTTCCCGGCCGCCCGGAAGACAGAAACCGCGTCCGGAGCCAGCATGTCCGGCGCATCGATGGGGTACCTCAACCGCAGAAGCAGGGCGGCGCGTTCGATGTCCCGGAAACCGCCGCGCATCTCCTCAATGGACAGCAGGCCGGGTTCGACCGCACTCTCGTCCGGCACACTCGACGAGGCGATAAGCGATTCACGCGCCGCGCCCTGAGCCAGTACCTCCCGCCGCGCCGACTCGAACCGCGTCCCGATCCCGCTGTCCCCGGAAACGAATACGCACCGCGCACGGGTCAGTGCCAGGAGTTCGTCGGGGGTGCCCGCCGTGCGGTGATGCTCCACGAACTCGTCAAGGGAAGGGACGGCGCCCACGTTCCAGTCGCGCGGAAGAGGGCTCAGCAGCAGGTTGCCTTGCGACAGCGCACGGATCGCCTCGCCGCACTTGCGGCAGAGCGCCTCGTAGTAGTCCGCCGGGGCTCCGTAGGACACGAACAGAACACCGAGCTCGGCGCCAGGCGCCGCTTCCCGGCTGGCCAGGGCGCCCACCACCGCAACCGCAACCCCACCTCCGGCCGGCGGCCCGCCCCGGTCAGCCAGATCCTCCTCCACCGCCGACAACACCGTGGCGATCGAAGCCTCTGCGACATTCGACAGCGCCGTGGCGGCCTCGGAGGGCGACAGGCTGCCCCGCATCGTATGCACGGCAATCTGGAAAACCTTGCGATTTGACCATTCCAGCGCCACCTCGACCGCCTCCCGGCTGTCCTGCGCCGGAATATCGGCAAGCTGCTCCTTCATTTCGGTGACACCGTACTCAAGCGTCCAGTAGACGCGCGCCAGGCCGCGGCGGGCGATCATCTCGAATTCCGGATCCGGTCCGAAACCGTCCGGCAGATCGAGCTCGGTGAATTCCCGGTCCCGGAGGCTGTCGAGCAGTTTCGGGGACCGGTTGATCCACCCTGCGATACGAGGCGCGGCGCCGTGAATCTCGGCAATCTCTTCGTACGCTTCGGGACGTTCGGCAAAAGCGCGACTGTCATAGGCGCTCCAGTCATCGATCTCCGGGTAGAACTGGGCGCGCTGGAGATCGAGCAGCGGATCCATCGTCGCGAACCAGCGCTTCGGAAACATCGCCATGCCGTTCATCTGGATGTAGCTGCCTGGCAGTTGCGGGGAGGCGTCCGCACCGTGATGCTGCAACAGGGGATAGCGCCGGTTCGACGCCGCATGATGATCGGCGTGACGCTGCATGTTGTAGTAGAGCCAGTTCGTGAACTTGTAGGCGGCGCTCCAGGCATGCCGCGCCTGGACCGGTTCGTATCGGCCTCCCGGAAGCCGAACGCGGCGCAGCCCGTAGTGTTGGACGTAGTTGCTGAGCTTCATCGAGAACACCGCGCTGCCGCAAAGAACGGCGTAAGTCAGCGCGACCCAAGCGCCGCCTATCCAGTACACCAGCGAGTACCAGAAGGCGAGTAGCACGAGGTACCGCCAGAACGCGTTCGTGTAGTGCCACGCCGGCAGGTGGCGGCGCGCCAGCCGGTCGCGCTCGAAGCGCCAGGCCCCGAGCAGGTTGTTGGTCACTTCCGGAGGCAGATAACTCCAGAAGCTCACTCCCTTGGGCGCGGAACCGGGATCCCCGGGGGTGCAGACGAGAGGGTGGTGAAGATAGACATGCTCTGTCGAATACTGAGGATAGGATGCCGACGCCAGCAGGAACTCCCCGAAACGGCGTTCCCACGAGGCCCGCCGGTGCACGAGTTCGTGGCCGACAATGAACACTGACTGTCCCACGCCAGTCAGCAGGCCCGCCATCAAACCGATTTCCCATGCGGACAGGTGGCCGGCGACGAACATCTGCCAGAGCGAGAAGACGAAAACCACCGGCCAGCACGATGCCCACAACCAGAGGGACAGCTTGTACGGGAACAACTGTCCTTCGCGGGTCGCGTCAGGATCCATGTTCCGTTCTTCCACCCCGAAGGCCTGGTCGAAACGGTCCGCGAGCATGAAGAAGGCGACCGGGGCCGCGAGCCACCAGCCGCCGTAGCTCGCCGCCATTAACATGAGCGGAAAGACCGTCAGCGGGATGAAATGAGGAAGCGCGTTCCCGAGGGAGGGTTCGACGACCTTCGCCGTGGAGCCAGTCGGAGCCTGGATGTTCGGTTCCGCTCTATCCTGCGCCATGGCGGCCTCCAGGGTTCGTGCTTCGAGCAGTCAATTGTAACCAGTGCACTACCGGTCGAACTTCATCGCCTCGGTGACGTCGATACGGGTTGCGCGCCACGCGGGATAGATCGAAGCCACGATGCCGATGCACAGGATGAACGCCGTGATCCCGGCGATAGTCCCGGGCAGGAACAGGGGAACAATGACCGGATCGACAACAGCGCCCGCGAAGGTCAGCTCGCCCATGACCGCAGTCATGTCGAGCCCATCGCCCAGGAAGTACCACATGCCGAGCAGCCCCACCGCGACGCCCACCAGACCGCTCGCGGCGGACAGCGTGAGACCTTCGACCAACACGACGGCGGCGGTCTCGGCCGGCGTCAGTCCCAGAGCCTGCAGCACGCCAAACTCCCGGTTGCGATGCATTACCGACATCAGCACGGTGTTCACGATACCGAAACCGATGATGACGAACAGGAACCCGTGAATCACGTAGTTGCCGAAAGAGTCCATCGCAATGGCTCCGGCCAGCGCCGGATCCGACTCTCTCCACTCCATCACCCGCACTTCTCCGCGGGCTATCGGACCGGCCAATGCCTGCTCCAGTCCTTCGGCGACCCGCCCGGTGGCGCCGTTGTCATCCAGCACGACGCCCACGTTCGTGACGTCATTCGCTGACTGAAGCCACTCTCCCGCAGTGTCCAGCGGGATCTGGATCATCGTCTGATCGGCGGCCGGCAGGCCACTCCGGAAGATGCCGACGACCCGCAGCAACTGGCCGGCGATCTCGCGCTCGGTGTCCTGGGCCTGGACGACGAAACGCGATCCCAGGTCCAAGTCCAGGCTGGCGGCCAGACCCACGCCTACAAAGGCGGCCAGCTCGTCGCCAGGTTCCAGGTAACGCCCCTCGACGAGCTGCTCGTCGAGCACGCCGAATTCCGATTCCGCGGTCGGATCGACGGCGACTATCTGCGCGGGGCGGGCCCCCGCCGCCGAACTCGCGAGACCGTTGATGCTGAGTCGGGCCGAGGTAGCGACAACGTGCGACGCCATCTCAGGAGCGCTCAGCGCCTGTTCCGCGGCCCGCCGGGTATCGGCGGTCAACCGGTCGTCGATCTGGCGGCTCATCCGGAACTCGGGACGCTCTACCGTCACATGCCCGCTGCCGAAGCGCACTCCCGAGTCAATCCACTGTTCGTGGCTGCCGTCGTCGAGCGTGAACGAAAAGACCATCACCGCGCCGCCGACCGCCATCGCTGATCCGGTCAGCGCCGTGCGCCGCAGATGGCGGCGCAGGTTGCGCATGGCCAGCAGCACGAGGACCCGGATGTGCATCTCCCGCCTCCTGCTACAGCCCCGACAGCGTATCGGCGGGGGGAACCCGCGAGGTCCGGACCGCGGGATAGAACGCCGCGACGACCGCTGACACGAGCAACCCGATGGTTGCCCAGGTCCAGAGAGGCACGTTTGGCCCAACCCGCAGGGTGGGAGTCACCAGCGCTCCCTCGAGAGTAACGTCCTGGAAGAGCCCTTCCAGACTTACCGGCGCGACGGAAAACCACACCATCAGAGGCAGCGCGAGGACGGCGCCGATAGCGAGGCTCAGGAAGCCCAGCGCCAGCGCTTCCGACAGCACGGCGCCAACTACCGACCACGGCTTCGCTCCCAGGGCCAGCATGATCGCAAACTCCCGCCGGCGCTCGAAAGTGGCCATGAGCATCGTGTTCGCAACCCCCAGACAGGCGACCCCGAAGATGACCACGATGAAGATCCAGTACACGCCATCGGCAAGCGCCACATACTGGCTTAGCACGGGATTGAGCTCGTTCCAGGCGGCGACGGCGATCTCGCGATCCGGGGCGCCGATCGCGTCCGCAAGCCGCCCCGCGGTGACGGCGGCTCCCGCCGGATCGATGGTAGAGACAGCGATTTCGTGGACACGACCCGCATCGAACGCCACCAGGATCTGCAGGTCTCCGATGGGCATCACGGCGGTGCTCCCATCGAATTCGATCAAGCCGGTCCGGAAGACGCCCGTCACGCCGTACAGGTCGTTGGCCATCGACCCGTCCGCGGCGGAGGCGACGACAACGAGCTCATCCCCGACGCCGATCGCGAGTTGCCGCGCCATTTCCTCGCCCACGACCACTTCGTAGGCGCCAGGGGCGGGCAGCCGTCCCGCGACGAGCGGATCGAGGAAACGTGTCAGCGCGACCTCGCGTTCCGGATCGACTCCCAGCAGGACACCCGCCCGTGTGGAGTCCCCCGAACTGAGAAGCGCGCCCGCATACACTCGCGGGGCGGCCGCCACGACGGAGGGGTCCGCCCCTATGGTGTTCAGCAACTCCTCCACATCGGCGCCATCGCGCCCGCCGATAGTGTCGTACAGGCTGCGTTCGGGCCGATAACCCGCATCGTGGATTTCGATCTGGCCGCTCACAAGCGAGGTGGAGTTCTCGATCAGCTCGGCGACCATCCCCTCGCCCCAGCCGATCATGAGCACCACCGCGAAGTAGCCGATCGCGAGTCCCAGCGCGGTCAGGGCAGTGCGCTTGCGATTGCGGCCGAGGTTGCGCCAGCCGATTCGCCACCACGGGGACTCACTCACGGCCGATTCCTCGCCGAGGAAAGCCCGAGGCTTGTCGTACGGCCCGTCATTGTGTTGAGCATCGGCGGCAGTCTCGGCGTGCCGATTTCGGAAAAAATCATAGCAAACGGGTGGCGGATTGCACGGTTCGCCGGACTTCTGTTTCAATGCTGCCGAAACGGGCCACGCGTTCTTCCACCCCGGAGGCGGCTTTGATTCCGTGGGGACTGCGAAGGATTCCGAGCACGACAAAGGCATGGCAACCTCCACCCCCCGCGCCGTCCTGCGCTGCATACGCGGCTGCGGTGGTGAACACTCGCTGCTCAAGGCGATTTACCGTTGCCCCACCTGCAACGACCTCCTTGAAGTGGCGCACGACCTCGACGCGCTGCGAACCCGCTCGGGCGGTTCCTGGATGCGTCTCTTCGACGAACGCTACAAACGGACCACCTGGCCGTACGGCTCCGCCGTCTGGGGCAAGAAGGAATGGGTCTGCCCGGACGTTCACGACGACAACATCGTCTCGATGGACGAAGGGGGAACGAACCTATTCTGGGCGGAGCGGTTCGGCCGGGAACTGGGCCTCCAAGATCTCTGGGTGAAGCTGTGCGGTAACTCGCACACGGGGTCGTTCAAGGACCTGGGCATGACCGTGCTGGTCTCGCTCGTCCGCGAGATGATGGCGCGCGGCGACACGATCCGCGCCGTCGCGTGCGCTTCCACCGGCGACACTTCAGCGTCGGTAGCCGCCTACGCAGCGGCGGGCGGCATCCCGGCCATCGTCATCCTGCCACGCGGCAAAGTGTCAACGGCGCAACTCGTGCAGCCTCTCTCGAACGGTGCGACGGTCCTCGCACTCGATACCGACTTTGACGGCTGCATGGCCATCGTCAAGCGTCTCGCCAACGAAACGGGTATCTACCTCGCCAACTCGATGAACAGTGTCCGCCTGGAGGGACAGAAGACCGTCGGCATCGAGATCGTGCAGCAGTTCGACTGGGAAGTGCCGGACGTTGTGATCATCCCGGGAGGCAACCTCGGCAACGTCAGCGCGCTCGGCGCCGGGTTCGACATGATGGAGGGGCTGGGCGTCATTTCTCGCCGTCCACGCATCGTGGTCGCCCAGGCCGCCGCCGCCAACCCGCTCTACCGGGCCTACCGGAACGACTGGGCGTTCGAACCGATCACCGCCGGCCAGACACAGGCCTCCGCGATCCGGATCGGCAACCCGGTCTCCATAGACAAGGCGATCAGAACGCTCAGGCGCTACGACGGTATCGTCGAACAGGCGACCGAGGCGGAACTGGCCGACGCGGCGGCGCGCGCCGACCGGACCGGCATGTACAACTGTCCACATACGGGCGTCGCCCTGGCCGTGCTCGTCAAGCTGCGCAAGCAAGGCGAGATCGCGCCAAGCGAACGGGTTGTGGTGATTTCGACCGCGAACGGGCTGAAGTTCACCGACTTCAAGCTGAACTACCACAGGGAAGCCGTGCCGGAGTTGCAGGCCGCCGTCGCGAACCATCCGCTCGAGTTGCCGAACGACTACGACGCGGTCCGGCGCGCCGTCGCAAACGTTACAGAGATGTAACCCCGCATGCGCGATCGCGCGCCCGAATGGCGCACGTCTTGGCGCCCGCACGCATCCTCCTGTCTTGACACCTGTCGCGGGCGCTGCGGACAATAGACCCATGCCCGTTCCGCGAATCAGCAAGGAAGCGCTCTCCGAGCGCCTCGAAGCAGGCGGCGACCGCGTCCCGGTCGTGGTCGATGCCCGATTGAAGTATCCATACGAGCACAGCACGGTCCGGCTGCCCGGCGCCGTCCGCCTCGATCCGCCCGAGTTCGACCATTCGTCTCTGCCGCGTGACCGCGAGATCATCATCTACGACTCCGATCCGGAGGAGGTGGTGGGTGCGCGCATCGCCGCCGCGCTGATTCGGGAGGGGTGCAGTGCCAGCGTGCTCGAGGGAGGCATTGTCGAGTGGCTTGCCGCCAAGCTTCCGACCGACAGCAAGGACGCCCCGAAGCAGAAGCCGCCCCAGGCGGGCGCCTTGAAGGGCTGACGCGCATCCTCGCCGGTACCGCTGCGGTTAGCCTGCTGCTGCTTGCACCGGGCGCCACGGCACAGCAACCGGACGGGGCGCCGCCGATAGATCAACTGATGAGCCGGCTACAGGCGCGGTACGATGCGATCGGCGATTTTTCCGCCGACTTCGCCCATAGCTACGCGGGGGGCGTGCTCCAGGCGGCCGATGTCGAACGTGGCACCGTGCATGTCAAGAAGCCGGGCCGCTGGCGCTTCGACTACACGCATCCCGAGATCAAGCGTTTCATTTCGGATGGCCGGACCGTCGTCTCGTACTTCCCGGCCGACCGCCAGGCGATCGTGAGCGATCTGCCGCCCGACGGAGGCCCCGCAACGCCTGCCTCCTTTCTCGCCGGAGACGGTGATCTGACGCGCGACTTCCATGCCCGTTACGTCAGCGGCGCCCCGGCGGACACGGGTTGGGTGGTGGAGCTGATTCCCCGCGTGGCGGACGCGGACTACGAGACGCTGACGCTCGCAATCGACGCCGCCGACCTTGCCATCCGGCGCATGTCGGCGGTCGATCTGCAGGGTGGCGTGTCGACCTACATCTTCTCGAACCTGCAGCAGAACCAGGGGATAGCCGATAGATTCTTCGAGTTCGACGCCCCGCGCGGCGTCGAGGTGGTGACCGATGAGAGTTGGGCTCGGTAGACGAAGCACGCTCCGAATCAACCGCGCCGTATTGATCGCCCTTGCGGCGATCACCCTCGCCGGCTGCGCCAGCGGCCGGGCGCTGCAGGAAGGACGGCTTGCAGAGCGGCAGCGCGACTACGACCGCGCCGTCGTGCTCTATCGCCGGGCCGTTCAGGAGCGGCCCAACGACCGCAGCGCGCAACTGGCCCTGGAGCGGGCGATGCTCCGCGCCGCACAGCAGCACTACGCCGCCGGGCGGGCGCTGGCGCGGCAGTCGCGCTGGGAGGAGGCTCTGGCGGAATACCAGATCGCTTACGAGCTGAACCCGACCATGGGTGACATCGAGCGCGAGCTGGCGGAGACGCGCGAGGCGGTCCGAACCCGGCTGGAATCACGTGGCGACGGAGAGACCGAGCTCGAAGCGCTCATCGAACGGACCCGCCACACGGGACCGCCGGGGCTGGAATTGCCGAACGGCGGCCCCATGCCGGATGAGGTCGTGTTCCGCGAGGCGAGCGCCCGGACCGTTTTCTCGGCGATCGGCCAGTTCGCCGGTGTCACCATCGTCTTCGATCCGCAGTTCGTTGACGAACCGGTCACGGCTGACCTGCGGGGCGTTACCTTTACCGCCGCCATAGAGACGATCGCCAACAGCACGCGTAACTTCTTCCAGGTAACGGCCCCGGGGACCGTGACGATCGTGCCTGACACGCCGGCGAAGCGGCGCGAGTACCAGCAGGAGGTGGTGCGCACCTTCTATCTGAGCAACGCCGACGTCAACGAGACCATCGACTTGCTCCGCCTTGTACTCGACGTGCGCCGGATCGCGCCGGTGACGGCCACCAACGCGGTTTCCGTCATGGACACGCCGGAACGGCTGGAAGCCGCGGCGCGTCTGGTGCAGGCCATAGACAAAGCGCGCGCGGAAGTGGTGATCGAGGTACAGCTGCTCGAAGTGGATCGCCAGACCATCCGCGACTATGGACTGGAGTTCGCCGCTCAGGGAGCCGACGCCGCACTCGCCGCCGACGCCGAAGGATTCGGATTGACCGTGGACGACATTTCGCGACTGAGCGGATCGGACCTGTTCGTTTCCAATCCCATGAGCCTGCTGGTCAACATGCTGGCGGACGACTCGAACACCAGGATCCTGGCGAACCCGAGCCTTCGCACCTCGGACGGTCTGGCGGCGGAGGCGCACTTCGGCGAGCGGGTGCCGGTGCCGGTCAGCACGTTCGTTCCGATTGCCGCGGGTGGTGTGGCGCAGCAGCCGATTACCTCGTTCAACTACGAGAACATCGGCGTCAACATCGAGATCCTCCCCCGGATTCATCACAACGACGAGGTGTCGCTCGAGCTGGTGGTGGAGATCAGCAACATCTCGGGCACCGGCTTCGGCGACCTCCCGCAGTTCGGCAGCCGCGAGATCACCACGACGCTCCGCCTGCGCGATGGTGAGACCAACATTCTCGCGGGCCTGATCCGCGACGACGAACGGGAGACACTCGACGGGATACCGGGCCTCAGCCGGGTGCCCGTGCTCGGGCGACTGTTCGGCCGGACGAGAACGGAGAGCCAGGAGACCGACATCATCCTGACCCTTCGGCCGCACATCATCCGGGTGCTCGACCTCGACGAACAGGATGTGCTGCCGTTCCGGGTGAGCAGCGGCGGCGCCGCCGCGGTGGTCGGCAGCTCGCTACCGCTCCCCGGCCGTCTCGATCCGCAGCCGCGCGATCCGGTCGAGCGCCTCGGCGGACCACCGCCTGTCATACAGGAGCCGGTGACGCCTCCCGACCCGCCGGTGAACCGCTAGAACTGGCTCCAGGGTGCGCCGGCGTCCACGCCGAGTGTAGATGCCGGTCTGGAGACCGGCGCACCCAGGCAGTCGTACCAGGCCGGCGCACCGCTACTCGACCATCACGCGCGCCCCGAGGCCGCGCAGTCGCGCGGCAATGTTGGCGTAACCGCGTTCGACGGTCTCGATCGGCGCGATACGGCTCTCCCCTTCCGCCGCCAGCGCGGCCGCGATCAACGCCATACCGGAGCGGAGATCTCGCGTATCGAGGGTGCGGCCATTCAGCGTCCGGGGACCGTCGACGATCATCCGGTGCGGATCGCAGAGGAAGAGGTTGGCGCCCATGCCGCTCAACTGCTCCAGAGCGAAAAGCCGCAACTCGTACATCCAGTCGTGAATCAGCGTCCGGCCAACCGCCTGCGTCGCCAGAACGCTCACCAGGCTCACCATGTCGCTCGGGAACCCGGGCCAGGGAGCGGTGGTTACCTGACGGATGGCCCGCGGCCGAGAGGGATGGACCCGCAGGATGTCGCCCGCGCCGCTCGCATCCACGAGCGGCGTGACGGCGCAATCGACTCCCATCCGTTGCAGAACCGACGTTATCGGTTCGAGGTCCGTTGCTTCCGCGCCACGCACTTCAATCTCGCCGCGGGTGATCGCCGCAATGACCGCCCAGCTTCCCGCCTCGATGTAGTCGCCACGCAAACGGTGCGAGGCGCCGCCGAGAGCGGCGGGACCGGTGATCCGAATAGTCGGCGTGCCGGCCCCCACGATCTGCGCGCCCATCGCCTCGAGAAAGGCGCAAAGCTCCACTACGTGCGGCTCGCAGGCGGCGTGACGGATCTCCGATTCACCGCGCGCCGCCGCAGCAGCGAGGATTGCCGTCTCCGTACCGGTAACAGAAGCTTCCTCCAGGTAAACGGATGCGGGACGGAGGCCATGCGGCGCCTCGAACGTATGCCCCTCTCCTTCCACGTCCCGCACGCCCATTGCGCGCAGTGCCTGCAGGTGAACGGCCAGGGTACGGCGGCCCGGGAAATCCCCGCCGGGGGGCGCCAGGCGCGCGCGTCCCCTTCGCGCAAGGAGCGGACCGACCAGCAGGACCGATCCGCGCAGGCGACCCACCAATTGAGGATCGGGCTGGTCGCTGATGACTGATCGGCAACCGACCCGTACCTCGGTCGTGCCACCTCCCTGTACGTCGGCGCCCAGCCCGCGGAGCAGTTCGCCCATCACCGCGACATCCTTGATGCGCGGCATGTTCGCCAGGACGCACGGCTGGTCGGTCAGCAGGCAGGCCGCAAGCAGCGGGAGCGCGGCGTTCTTGTTCCCCTCGACTTCGATCGATCCCGAGAGCCGTTGTCCACCCTCGACAACAAGCGTCGAAACGGTCTGCTCCAGCAGATCCACCGCTGCGTGCCCGTTCACGCCGTTTCCCTCCAGTCCGCTTCGAACTCGCCCAGAAAGACCACTTCCGGCCGCAGGGTAACGCCGTAGCGCTCCCGCACCGCGCGCTGCACCCGGTGGATCAGCCCGCGAACATCGACGGCCATCGCACCCGGCTCGGTGACGATGAAGTTTGCATGAGTTTCCGATACGCGCGCGCCGCCGACCGCGCAACCCTTCAGACCTGCCCCGTCGATAAGGGCCCCGGCATACGGCGTCTGGCCCGCCTCGAGCCCTTCGGCCACCACGTCGGGGTTCTGGAAGATGCAACCTGCGCTCGGCTGGGCCAGCGGCTGCGTACGCTTCCGGAAGCGAAGCGACTCGCGCGCTATCGCACGCAGGCGATCCGGCGGGGCCGGCGACACGGCGAACTCGGCCCACGCGACCAGCTCGCCGGTCCTTTGCACGCGGCTCCGGTCGTAGCTGAACTCCATCGCGGCGCCCGGCGTCCTGGCAACATCACCAGGCTGATCGACGCCGCTCCGGGGAATGAGCCCAACGTCCGTTACAAGGCCACCAATCGGCTGACCCCGGAAGTGCGCGTTCCCGTGAATGGCGCCACCGACCGTTCCGGGAGTGCCGGCCCACGCTTCCAGGCCGGACAGACCACGGTGAATCGTCCAGCGAACCAGCCGGTTGACAGAGACTCCGGCCGAGGCGCGAATTACCCCGGGTGTCACTTCGGAAACCGCGGCGTGACGAGTGCGGACCACGACGCCGCGTACCCCGTCGTCCGCCACCAGCACGTTCGAGCCGCCGCCCAGCATCGTGAGCGGCAGCGCGAACCGCCGTACCACCGCCAGCACGTCAACCAGGTCCTCTTCCCTCCAGGCATCCACTAACCAGTCGGCCTTCCCGCCGATCCTGAAGGTGGTGTGACGGGCCAGAGGCATGTCGCGATGAACGCAGTCGTGACCGACGATGGCAGCCAGCGCCGCCTGCACCTCTGCGGCGCGCGGCGATGTCGCCAGACCGGTCGGCGGCGACGCCGTCATCCGCAACTCCACTCCTGTTCCGCCGACGCCAGCCGGGCGCGCGCCTCCTGCATCTCGCACGGGACGAACTCGATCCAGTCGCCAGGGGCCAGTTGGCCCAATCTAGGAAGATCGGCGGTGATGACCATAGCGATGCGAGGATAGCCTCCGGCCGTGTGGCGATCAGCCATGGCTACTATGACGCCGCCGTCCGGAGGCGCCTGCACCGACCCGGCTGGCACCGCGTGCGACAGAAACCCATGCGACAGGCCGCCGATGTCGCAACCGGCGATCGCCGCACCCTCAAGACGATACCCCATCCGATCCGACTCGGGCCGAATCCGGTATCGGGCCGCGGCAAGCATGGCCAGTGGATCGGCGCTCCGAAAGAGATCGCAATGGGGACCGGGCAATATGCGCACCTGCGAACCTCCGCCGACCGTTGGTCGCGGAGCGTGAGCGGCAAGCATCCCTGCCTCCGGCGTCGGGTCCGCGGCCGGCCCGATCCGAAGACGGTCGCCCCGGCGGAGCGCCCGCCCTTCGAGGCCGCCCATCCCGCTACCGAGATGGGTCGAGCGGCTGCCAAGGACCGTCGGGACATCGACGCCGGCGGCGACGGCCAAGTAGGCGCGCGCGCCGTCCGTCCTGCGGCCGAAGCGGAGAACCTGCCCAGGTTCGGCCCGAAGCACGGTGTCGCACGAAACCCGGTAGTCGTCGAGAAACAGCTCGAATTCGGCGCCGCTGACCGCGATACGGCAGGCTTGCTCGAAGCGAAGCATCGGTCCGGTGAGCGTCACCTCCAGGGTGGCTGCCTCGTCGCCGTTGCCCACCAGGCGATTGGCCCGGCGGTGAGACCGGGGATCCATCGCGCCCGAAACGCTGACTCCGTCGTGCTGCCAGCCCCACCGGCCGAGATCCTGCACGGTCGTGAGCATCCCCGGTTCCTCGACGACGATGCCGCCCTTGGCGGTCACGCTCGCGATCATCGAACCATCTCGCGCGCGGCGTCGGCCGCCTGCTCCGCGCGCAGCGCGGCGGCCCCCTGGTCCCGTTCCAGTAGACGGTCGTAGGTTGCCCCATCGATCGGGTCGAAACGGACGGTGTCGCCGGCGTGCAGCAGAAAGGGATCCTCCCGGTCGAGATCGAAGAGTCGTATGGGCGTCCGGCCGATGAGTTGCCAGCCGCCCGGCGATGCAGCCGGATAGACGCCGGTTTGCTGGCCGGCGATGCCGACGGAACGCGCCGGCACCCGGACCCGGGGCGCGGCGCGGCGCGGCGCGGCGATGCTCGAATCGACCGAGCCCAGATAGGCGAAGCCGGGCTGGAAGCCAAGCATATAGACACGGTACGCGGCGCCGTGATGCCGCGCGACCACCTCGTCCTCCGCACAACCCCCGAACCGCGCAACCTCGGCCAGATCGGGGCCGTGCGTCCCGCCGTAGCAGACCGGCAGGCGATGTTCGCGGGAGGCGCCGCCAGAGGGGTCATCCGCCGACGCCTTCCCGGCAAGACGCGCCACCGCCTCTGTCACCGCCGCTATATCGGCGCGGGTCGGATCGACATGCACGGTGACCGCCGCGTACGCCTCCACGACATCGCGCACGCCTTCCAACCCTCGCTGCCGCAGTGCCGACGCCAATGCGATCGCACGCGCACTGATGGCCGGATCGATCCGCTGCTCGAAGCGGACCAGAAGCGCCGCATCGCCATCGGGCGTCAGGGTCCAGTCGGCTCCCCCAGCGAGTGTCACGCGGACGTCTCCCCCGCCACGCTGCCAACGATGCCAAGACGTTCCCGCAACTGCCCGCGCAGACCGCCAAAATCACCATTCGACATCAGGACCACAACATCCCCCGCGCGCGTCTCGGCCTCAACCACCGCCGCGATCGCGTCCGTCGAATCCACGTAGCGCGCACGAGTGCCCGACGCCGTCAGGTCCGCCGCGAGGCGGGCTCCGTCGAGACGTTGTTCCGCCGGAATGGCGGTGCGGTAAACCGGGGCGACCACGACCTCGTCGGCCCCGGCCAGCCCCGCCGCGTAGTCCGACTGGAAGAAGCGGCGGCACGAGGTGGCGGAACGCGGCTCGAACAGTACCCAGATCCGTCCCGTGGGCGAGGCGGCACGCAGCGCCGCGACCGTTTCGCGGACTGCTGTTGGATGGTGCGCAAAGTCGTCGTAGAGCGACACGCCCCGCCCGACGCCGCTCAGCTCCAGCCGGCGGCGGACGCCACGAAACGTCCGGAGGGCAGCCGCCAGTCTGTCCGGCGCCACCCCGGCCGCCGCGCCGGCCGCGATCGCAGCCAGGGCGTTGCGAACGTTGAAGGCGCCGAGCAGCGGCAAGTCGACGCGCGCGATCGTCGCACCGGCACGGCGCACGTCGAACGCGGTCCTGTCCGGGCCGTAGTCGACGTCGGCCGCCCGCCAGTCCGCGTCGTCCGCGAAACCGAATGTCTCGACCGGGCAATGGGCGGCGTCCGCCAGCGCGCGGGCACCGGGATCGTCCGCGCCCAGCAACAGCCGCCCCCGGTGGGGAACCAGGCCCACGAACCGACGGAAGGCGAGGGTCAGGGCATCAATGTCATCGTAAATGTCTGCATGGTCGAACTCGAGGCTGCCCACCACCGCCACGAACGGCAGGTACTTCAGGAACTTGGCGGTCTTGTCGAAATACGCGCTGTCGTACTCGTCCCCCTCGATTACAAACAGGTCTCCGGCCCCCAGACGGTAGCCGGCGTCGAAGTTGCGTGGCACGCCGCCCACCAGGAAGCCGGGGTCGGCTCCGGCTTCGACGAGCGCCCACGCGGTCATCGACGTGGTGGTCGTCTTTCCGTGCGTTCCCGCGATGACCACCGTGCGGCGCCCCCAGAGGAAGTGCTCGCGGATGGTCTCGGCCAGTGAGGCGTACCGAATCCGCCGATCGAGGACCGCTTCCACTTCGGGATTGCCACGCGATACCGCGTTGCCGATCACGGCCAGATCGACATCTGCCGGGACGTGCGCCGCGTCGTAGCCAATCAGCGGGGCGATGCCCTGCGACGCAAGGAACTGACCCATCGGGGGATACGCCTGCACATCCGATCCCGTCACGATCCATCCCTGCTGTTTCAGCATGGCGGCCAGCGTCGCCATCGCCGTCCCGCAGACGCCAATCAGGTGGACGCGACTCATGCGACCGCCTCTTCCTCCACCGTCAGGCGTCCGGTTGCACCTTCCGCCTCCACCGTCACCTCGACACCGAGCGGGACCGTCAGCATCGGCGCCCCGGCCGTGTGGCCGGTCGGAAGGCCCCGTACGACCGGACCGCGGATGTCCGCCAGCAGTTCGTCGAGCGCGTCGTGCGCCGTGAGCGACCCGTCCGGTTCGTCGCAGTCCGGGAAGCAGGCGCAGACCACGCCGCCGGCGCGGGCCAGGATCCCCGCCTGGCGGAGCTGGGTCAGCAGCCGGTCTAGCCGGTACGGCCGTTCGCCGATGTCGTCGAGCAGCAGGATATGACCGTCCGGCGGATCGAACGCATATCGCGTTCCCAGGGACGCGGCAAGCAGCGACAGCGTGCCCCCGAGCAGCGGCCCGCGCGCCCGGCCGGCGCGGGTTGCCGCGAGTTCCCCGGCCACGACGGAGTGCGGCGGACGCCGGCCCGTGAGGTGCGCCAGCAACGACTCGCGGTCATAACCCGCCTCGCCGCGCGCCAGCGTTACCACCATCGGACCGTGGAGGGTAACGAGGCCACACTGCTGTGTCAGGAAAGTGTGGAGCGCGGTCAGGTCGCTGCAGCCGATCAGGGCCTTGGGGCTTCGGCCCAGCTCCGCCGGATCGAGCAGCGGCAACAGATGGGCGCTGCCGAAACCGCCCCGCACCGCCATCACCCCGGCGGTCGACGGATCCCGCCATGCCGCCTGGAACCGGCGGCCGCGCGTCTCGGCCGATCCGGCCACATAGGCGCGCCGCTCGAAGATCGACTCTTCAAAGACCGGCTCGAATCCCAGAGTCCGCAGTTCGGCGACACCCCGGTCGAATGTCTGCCGATCGAACGGGCTGGCCGGCGCGATTATCCCGATCCGATCGCCCGGGCGGAGGGCGCGCGGCTTCGTCATGCCCGTACCTTCCACGCGACTCACTCGTCGGCAAACTCCCGCATCCGCTCCGCAACCGCCTGGTGCGCGTCGCAACCCAACAACGCGTTCAACTGGCGCGCCGCCGGCGGCCGCCAGTCCGCGTCCGCCGCCAGGAAGCGCTCCTTCGCACGGCGCTGACGTCCGAGCGCCCGTTCCACCTGGCGCACGGACAACTCTTCATTCTCCACCGCATGGATCAACCGCTCGATGACCGCAACCTGGGTCGCGACGTCGGCGCCGCACAGCAGCAACAAGTCGCAACCGGCCCGCAGCGCCTCCACGCTCGCCTCCGCGACGTCGCGGTGCCTGGCAATCGCACCCATCTCCATGTCGTCGGTAGCGACGAGTCCTTCAAAGCCGAGCTCCGCTCGCAGCAGATCAGTCACTATGGCCTTCGACAACGTGGCGGGCTGTTCCTCGTCGATCGCGGGGTACCGCACGTGCGCCGTCATGAGCATCGCAACCTCCGCGTCGATCGCCGCGCGAAACGGCGGCAGCTCCACCTCGTCGAGTCTTGGCCGCTCCTGCTCCACTACCGGCAGATCCTCGTGCGAATCGACCGAAGTGTCGCCATGCCCCGGAAAGTGCTTGCCGCAGGCGGCGATTCCTTCCTCCTGTAACGTCCTCAGCACGATTGCCCCGAGCTTACCGGCCCGTGCAGCGTCGGACGACATCGCCCGGTCGCCAATCACCGGATTCGACGGGTTCGTGGCGACATCGAGCACCGGCGTATAGTCGAGCGTAATCCCGAGCGCCCGCAGTTCTCGAGCCAGGGCGCGGGCAAAATCCTCCGCCAGCTCCGGGTCGCCGCATCGGCCGAGCGTCGCGGCGGGCGGCCATTCGGTGCACGGCGCGCGCAGCCGCTGCACCCGTCCCCCCTCCTGATCGACGCTCACCCAGGGCGGCATCTCCCGCGCCAACTGCTTTGCTGCGTACGCGAGCTCCGCCACCTGCAGCGGCGCGTCGATGTTCCGCGCGAAGAAAATGACGCCTCCCAGGTCGAACTCGCGAGCGAGGGCGGCCAGCTCCACAGGAATGGTCCGACCGTCGAAGCCGGCGACGATCAACTGCCCGATCTGGCGCCGCACGGCTCTGGACATCCGGGATGGGCGGCTCCCGGTGGAGCCGGGGCCGGCGTGGTCCCTCATTATAATCCCGGCGTGCGCCTTCAGGCTTCCGCCCCGACCCGGATTGACCTGGCGGGCGGAACGCTCGATATCTGGCCACTCTACCTGCTGCACGACGGCGTGCAGACGGTAAACGCCGCAATAACCCTGCGCGCCTCCTGCACCGTCAGCCCCTGTGCCGGAGGCCGCCTGCGGCTTGCCGCCAGGGACACTGGCGCCACCGCCGAGGTGGCGGACGTCGCCGACCTCGACGACACCCACCCCGCCCTCCGCCTGCCGGCGCGAGTCCTCCGCTTTTTCAAGGCGAGCGGAGTGGCCGTCGAGACCCGTTCCGACTCGCCGGTCGGCGCCGGTCTGGCCGGATCCTCGGCGATGAACATCGCACTCTGTGCGGCCATGGCGCGATGGCGGGATCGACGAATCGAACCGGAGGCGCTGCTCGACCTCGCGCGCGATATCGAGGTGCAGGTCATCGGCGTGCCCACCGGGGGACAGGACTACCGGCCGGCTCTATACGGCGGCGTCTCCGCGATCGAGTTCGGCCCGGCGGGTGTCCATCGGGTGCCGCTCCGCGTCCCGCCGCGGGCTCTCGAGGAACGGATGGTAGTCGTCTACACCGGACAATCGCGCGACTCCGGCATCAACAACTGGGAGGTGACGAAGCGCCGAATTGATGGCGACACCAGCCTGGCGGGGCTGTTCGACGAGATTCGCGACACCGCCGCCCGCGTCCGGGAAGCGATGGAAGGCGCGGACTGGACGGAGCTGGCCCGCTCCGTCGGACACGAATGGGAGTTGCGCAAGCAACTCGCGCCGGGCGTTACCACCGAGTGGATCGAAACGCTCTTCCGCCGTGCATTCGACGCCGGCGCCGACGCCGGCAAGGTGTGCGGCGCCGGCGGCGGCGGCTGTGTTGTCTTTCTGGCGGAGCCGGACGCCACCGCATCGGTCAGGCGTGCGCTGGACGATGCGGGCGCGAGCCTTCTCGACTGCGGCATCGACACCGAGGGGCTGCGGCTGACGGCACGGTAGGTCCCATGCCTCAGAACGCGCCGCGCAGCGTGGCTATCGTGTCGCCCAACCGGTCGGTCCGGAAGAGTCGGATACCCGCGACGCCAGCGGCGCCGGTCTTCGCCACCGCCCGGACGTTCCCGGCGCTCACGCCGCCGATCGCGAGTACGGGGCAGGGCGCCGCCGCGACGACTATCGCGCGCAGGCCCTCGAGGCCAAGCGGCTCGCGCCCCGGCTTCGACTCCGACGCGTGCACGGTGCCCGCTACCAGATAGTCGACGCCGCTCGAGGCCGCCGCGCGCGCCGTAGCGACGTCGTGGACGGAGCGGCCGACGAGCCAGTCGAGTGGTCCCATGCCGCGGATGCGTGCAGCGTCGCGTGCGTCATCCTTCAGGTGGACGCCAGCCGCGCCGGCGGCGAGAGCGATGTCGGCGCGGTCGTTGACGACGACCCGCGCTCCCGTGCCTCGCGTCCGCGCGAGCGCCTCCTCGACCAGCGCCAGAAGGCGGCGGTCGGTCAGGCCAGTCTCACGGATCTGCACTAGGTCGACGCCTGCTCCCGCGCAAGCCTCGATGACCGCCAGTAACCGGTCGACCGCTGCCTCATCGTCAGGCGCGTCTCCGGCAAAGACGCGACGGTCAGTCACGAGGCAGATCATCAGGGGGCGGCGATCCTAGCAAACGACGGCGGAAGTCGCGCGCCCAGCAGCCGTCGTAAAAGTGCGCCGGTGGGCGTCGGAGTAGCCGTGGCGCGCGATGGCATCGAGATGGAGGCGCGTGCCATATCCCTTGTGCTGATCGAAACCGTACCGACCGTCCAGCGTATGAAGGCGCACCATCTCGCGGTCGCGCGTCACTTTCGCGACGATGGAGGCGGCGGCGATGGCGGCGCAGCGCCGGTCGCCCCGCAGAATCGCTTCGTGCGGCAAGTCCAGACCCGGAACGCGGAAACCGTCCACGATGGCGTAGTTGCCGGGCGGCGACAGCGCTTCGACGGCACGGCGGATCGCGTCGAGCGACGCCCGATGGACGTTCAGGCGGTCGACATCGGCGACCGGAGCCACTGCTACCGCCCAGGTGGCTCGCGTGACGATTAGCGCGTAGAGGCGCTCGCGCTGGGCCGGGGTCAGCAGCTTCGAATCACGCAACCCGGGAAGCCGGCGATCCGGATCGAGGATGACCGCCGCAGCGACAACCGGCCCGGCAAGCGATCCGCGCCCCGCCTCGTCGGCGCCGGCCACACGGGCGTAGCCGCGCCGTCGCACGGAATTCTCGACCGCCCGACTCGCCGCGCGCCTTGGCGCGCGCGTGCGCACTGCCGGCACGCGTTCAGCGGCGGCGCCGCTCGCGGAGGCGCGCCGCCTTGCCCCGCAGTTTCCGCAGGTAGTACAGCTTCGCGCGGCGCACCCTGGCGGAACGGACGATCTCGATCTTGTCGATGGTCGGCGAGTGCAGCGGGAAGATACGCTCGACGCCCTGGCCGAACGAGACCTTTCGGACTGTGACGGTCGAGCTCACCCCGTGATGGTGCTGCGCGATGACCAGCCCCTCGAAGACCTGAATCCGTTCCTTCTCGCCCTCTCGCACCTTCACATGAACACGAACCGTATCGCCCGACTGAATGTCGGGACGCTCGGTCAGGTACGGCTGCTCCACGGCGTCGATCGCTTTCATCTTTCTGCTCCCGTTTGCCTGCCACCCGCCCGCGGCCACCCGTTCAGGGCGACCGGAGCTCGCGGAGGAACTCCTTCTCTTCTTCGTCCAGAACGGCATCCGCCAGCAGGTCGGGCCGCCGCTCCAAGGTTCGCCGGACCGCCTCCCGCTTCCGCCAGCGGCGCACCGCCGCGTGGTTTCCGGACACCAGTACGGCCGGCACGTCCCCGGCAGCCGCCCCGTTCGATTCCGCGCCGTCTCCGGCGGCCACGCCTTCGAGGCGGACCCCGCCGGCCGCTTCCAGCTCCGTCAGGCTGGCGGGCCGCGTGTAGTGAGGGTGATCCAGGATCCGGCGGGCGAACGAGTCGCTCCCGACCGACTCGGTGTTCCCTACTACGCCCGGCACCTGCCGCGCCACCGCCTCCACCACGACGCCCGCCGGCAGCTCGCCGCCACTCAGAACATAGTCGCCAATCGACAGCTCCTCGGTTGCGACGTACGTCCGGACCCGTTCATCCACGCCTTCGTAGCGTCCGCACAGCAACGCCACGTGATCGAGCCGGCTGAGGCGCATGACGGTCTCATGAGTCATGGTGGCTCCCTGCGGGGAGAGCAGGATCACCGCATCGGGATTGCCCCGCGTCTCGCGTATTGCCGCCAGCGCCCGTATGAACGGCGCCAGCTTCAACACCATTCCGGGACCACCACCGTACGGCGCATCGTCCACCGTGCGGTGGCGGTCGTCGGTGAACCCGCGGAGATCGTGCACGGCGACATCCAGCAGACCGGTCTCCCGCCCGCGTCCGACGACGCCGATCGACACCATTCGTTCCACCAGTTCGGGAAAGATGGTCACGACGTCGAAGGTCATCGGTTCACCTCGAGCAGACCCTCGGGGGGATCGATCACAATCACTCCCGCCACCGGATCGACCCCGACGCAGATCGCCTCCGTCAGAGGCACGTCGATCTCCGCGCCGTCGACCGCGACAATCAGACGTTGAGCGCCGTTCGGACCCTCCAGAGCGGCAACCGCGCCCAGCTCGTCTCCACCGACCGTCCGCACCGTGCAACCTACGAGGTCGTGCTCGTACCACGCGCCCTCCGGCAACGGCCGCAACGCTTCCTCGGGAATACGCAACTGGGCGCCTCGCAACGCTTCCGCGTCGCTCAACGTCCCAATCCCCTCGAACGCCAGCACGGGACGGTCGCCGTGGAACCAGCGGTCGCGTATCCGCAACCGCCGTGGCGTGGGCATCCCCTCAAGGAACACCGTCCCGCCCGGCGCGAAGCGTTCTTCCGGAAAGTCCGTGACGGGATTCACCACGACCTCTCCATGACGGCCATGCGTTCGCGCGACCACACCCACAAGCGCCATCTCGTCCCAGGCAGCGATCTCCATCCCGTGTGCGCTCGCGTCAGTCGTCCAAAAACTCCACGCTCGACCGCCGACCGTCCATCCTCGCGGCCAGGCCGGCAATCGACCGGATCGCGGAAGCAGTCCGGCCGCGGCGGCCTATCAGCTTTCCCAGGTCGTTCGGATGCGCCGTCAGCTCCAGCACATCCTCGTCGCCTTCCTCGTACAGATCGATGGTCACATCGTCCGGATGATCGACCAACTGTCGGGCGATAACATCGACGACGGCGCGTGCCCGGCTCATGACGCGGTCTCTGGATGCCGCGCCAGCAGCGTCCGGACCGAATCGCTCAACTGGGCGCCCTTGCTGACCCAGTGTTCGATCCGCTCGAAGTTGGCCCGAAGCACCTCCGGCTCGGCCGTGGGATCGTAGTGCCCTACCACCTCCAGCGCACGGCCGTCGCGGGCCGACCGCTTGTCGATCACCACCACCCGGTAGAACGGCCGGCCCTTCGCGCCCTGCCGCCGCAATCGAATCATCAGCATCTCTGTGTCTCCCCAGGACGGGCCGACGCCCGTGTCACCACGGGAGCGCCGGCCGTTGAGGGCGGCGTTTCCTGCCCCGCCCCACTGCCGTCGCCGCCTTCATCATCTTCCGCATCTTCGTGAACTGCCGCAAGAGCTGGTTCACTTCCTGCACGCTGGTTCCGCTGCCCCGGGCGATCCGGAGCCGCCGGCTGCCATTCATCACCGACGGTTTGCGCCGCTCGCCCGGAGTCATCGAATTGATAATCGCCGTGGTACGCGTCAGCGCACCATCGCCCACCTCGACCCCCGCCGCGACGTTGCCCAGTCCCGGGATCATCCCGAGCAGCTGATCGAGCGGGCCCATCCGACTCACCATGCCGATCTGCTCGCGCAGATCCTCGAGCGTGAACTCGTTGCGACGGACCCGCTCCGCCATTGCCGCCGCGTCGTCTTGCGCAATTGCCTGTTCCGCCTTCTCCACCAGGCTGAGAACATCCCCCATTCCCAGGAGGCGCGAAACCATGCGATCGGGACGGAAGGGTTCGAGATCGTCGAGCGTCTCGCCGGTCGCGGCGAACGCCACGGGGACGCTGACGACCGACACCACCGAGAGCGCCGCCCCACCCCGCGCGTCGCCATCCATCTTGCTGAGAACGATGCCGCTGAGGCCCATCCGGTGATGAAACTCGCCGGCGCTCTTCACCGCGTCCTGGCCGGTCATGGCATCCGCGACAAACAGGATGTCGGAAGGGCTCACTGCATCGCGAATCGCGGTGAGCTCGTCCATCAACGTGTCGTCGATGTGGAGGCGCCCGGCCGTGTCGACCAGAACCGTGTCGAAGCCGAGCCGCCTGGCTTCGTTCACCGCTCCGGTCGCGCGCGCCACGGGATCGTTGCTGCCCTCCGCCGCATGAACACGCAGGTCCGCCTGTCCGGCCAGCACCGCGAGCTGTTCGATCGCCGCGGGACGGCGAACGTCGGTCGACACGAGCAGCGGATGACGCTTCTCCTTCGTCAGCCAGCGTCCCAGCTTGGCGGTCGTGGTCGTCTTGCCGGAGCCCTGCAGACCGACCAGCAGTACGACCTGTGGCCGGCGGCTCGAAGCCGTCAGACCGGCACGCGGCTCGCCGAACAACGCGAGAAGCTCGTCGCGAACGATCGCGACGACCTGCTGCGCCGGGGTCAGGCTGTCCAGCACGGCGCGGTCTATCGCCCGGTCGCGCACCCGATCGGTGAACGCGCGGACCACCTTGAAGTTGACGTCCGCCTCGAGCAGCGCAAGGCGGATTTCGCGCAGGGCGCGCTCCACCGCCTCCGGCGTCAGCCGCACCTCACGGCGCAGCGATCCGAACACTGCTTCGAAGCGTGATCCCAGCGCGTTGAACATCAGATCGCCGGACCAGCGTCCGGTCTCCCCTGGCGGGCCGACGGACGGCCACACAAAACCACTAAGTGTAGAGGCCTTGCACCACTCGGTCAACGGCCCGGCAGGGCGTGAGCACCGCAGACGTGGCGCGGTGCCGGACCGACAACGGAGCGGAACCGCCCGCGCGCGATACGAGGGCCACTCGCAGGAGCTGTTAGACCGACCGCAGGCTGTGCCCCAGCTTTTCCTTTTTCGTGCGCAGGTACCGCTCGGTGAATTCCGTCGGTGGCACCTCGATGGGAACCGACTCGGTGACGGCAAGGCCGTAGCCCTCGAGACCAACGAACTTGCGCGGGTTGTTGGTCAGCAAGCGCATCGTACGGACCCCCAGGTCACCCAGGATCTGGGCGCCGATGCCGTAGTCTCTCTGGTCCGCCTTGAAGCCCAGGTGCTCGTTGGCCTCGACCGTGTCCAGTCCCTGGTCCTGCAGCTCGTAGGCGCGGATCTTGTTCGCCAGACCGATCCCCCGCCCTTCCTGGTTGAGATAGAGCAGCACGCCTCGTCCCTCGTCGGCTATCCGCCGCATCGCAAGATCCAGCTGGTTCCCGCAGTCGCAGCGCGACGACGCGAAGACATCGCCCGTCAGGCACTGTGAATGGACGCGGACCAGCACCTCCTCGCCATCGCCGATCTCGCCCCGGACCAGCGCGATGTGCGTCCGGCCATCGATGATGCTGTCGTAGGCCGTGACGTTGAACGGCCCGTGGTCGGTTGGGAGCCGCGCCGAGGCGATCCGCTTGACCAGCCGATCGTGGCGCAGCCGGTACTTGATCAGGTCGGCGACCGTGATCATGAGCAGGTCATGGCGGCGGGCGAAACGGCTCAACTGCGGGACGCGCGCCATCGTCCCGTCCTCGTTCATGATTTCGCAGATGACCCCGGCCGGGTAAAGACCCGCGAGGCGCGCGAGGTCGACCGCGGCCTCGGTCTGCCCCGCCCGGACCAGCACACCCCCGTCGCGAGCGCGAAGGGGCGAGACGTGCCCCGGCTTCGCCAGATCGGAAGGCTTCGTCTCGGGATCGATGGCGACGCGAATCGTGGCCGCGCGGTCGGCCGCCGAAATCCCGGTCGTGGTCACCCCCTTGGCGTCGATTGGCACGGCGAACGCCGTCTCGAAGCGGGAAGTGTTTTCGTTGACGATCATCGGGATCTCCAGCTCGTCAAGCCGAGCCCCGGTCATCGACAGGCAGATCAGCCCACGGCCGTAACGCGCCATGAAGTTGATCGCGTCGGGCGTCACCTTGTCCGCGGCAATCGTCAGATCGCCTTCGTTCTCGCGATCCTCATCGTCGACGACAATGACGATCCGGCCGTCGCGGAACGCGGCTACCGCCGCTTCAATTGTCGCGAACGGCCCCCGCCGGCGCGCCGGCGCCGGCCGCCGCCGGTTGCCGGCAGGCCGCTTCGCGGTCTTCCCGTTCTCCTCTTGCATCGTGAATACGTCGGCTCAGGAGCTGTCACCGCCTCCGGTCCCGTGCCGGTACGCCTCGACGGCGCGGGCGACGTACTTCCCGATGATATCGCACTCCAGATTGACCGGGTCTCCGGCGGACGATGCCCGCAGGTTCGTTTGCTCCCACGTATAGGGGATGATCTGCACGTCGAACGACCCGGCGTCGAGACTGGCGACGGTCAGACTGATGCCGTCGACCGCGATGGATCCCTTCGGAACGATGGAAGCGGCAATCGCCGAGGGGAACGAGACGGTGATTCGCCGGAAGTCAGCCTCGTCGGCAATCGCCTCGATGCGCCCGACGCCGTCGACGTGGCCCTGAACGAAGTGGCCGCCGAGACGGCCATCGGCCTGGAGCGGCCGTTCGAGATTGACCGCGGCCCCCGTCCGTAGCCCCCCCAATGTAGTGACCCGCAGGGTCTCCGGCGAGACGTCCGCTTCGAAGCCGCCGGGGCCGACGGTCACCGCGGTGAGGCAGACCCCGTTGACCGCGATGCTGTCACCGGGGGCCAGCGATGCGATGGCAGGCGCCGGCGCCGACGCGGGCCCGGCCGGGTCGGCCGTCGTGGTTCCACCAGCGGCGATGCGGACGCGGCGCCCCTCGGTGATCTCGCGCAGATCGACGATTCTGCCGACGGCTTCAATCAGTCCGGTGAACATGGCCCTCGATCAACAGGTCCGGGCCGCAGGCGCGCATTCGGCGCTGTTCGAGCGCGCCGAACAACTCGCGCCGATCCAGCCACGGCACCGCGCGCCGACCCAGCGTCTTCGGCGCAACAAAGATCTGCACGTGGTCGACGATTCCGCCCCTCCATGCCGATTCATGCAGACGGCGCCCCCCTTCCAGCACCAGGCTCGTGATCTCCCGCCGTGCCAGCCGAACGAGTCCATCTCGCATCGTCCGCCCGGCCGGCACCACCTCGACTTCCGCTCCGGCGTCAGCCAGACGCTGGGCCCGATCCGGATGCTGCTCCAGCGCCTGCTCGGCCGTCAACACGACGACCGGGCCCGCCCCGAGCGTCCCGAGAAGACTGGCGGACGGCGGCGTCCGCAGCCGCCGGTCGAACACGACGCGCGTCAACGGCCGGTTGCGCGGCGCGATCCGGGCCGTAAGCAGGGGATCGTCCACCAGCACGGTGGTCGATCCGACGCCGATCGCGTCCACCTCCGCGCGAAGCGCATGCACCACCTTCCGCGTATCGTCGGACGTCAGGGAGGTCCGCTGTCCTTCGCGGGCGGCTATGCAACCGTCGCGGCTGATCGCCACCTTCATGGTGACAAACGGCCGTCCCTGCGACATCCAGGTGAGGAACGCACCATTCTGCCTTGCCGCTTCCTTCGAGCAAACGCCGACGTCGACCCGGATTCCAGCGCGACGGAGGTGCGCGAGACCGCGCCCATCGACGCGTGGATTGGGGTCGCGCAACGCGACGACAACCCGCGCCACGCCCGCCTTGACGATCCGGTCGACGCAGGGCGGCGTGCGGCCGCGATGGCTGCAGGGTTCCAGCGTGCAGTAGAGCGTTGCCCCCCGCGCCGCCTCACCGGCTGCGGCAAGGGCACGCACCTCCGCGTGATCGTCGCCGGCGCGCTCGTGAAACCCGGCGCCGGCAACGGCGCCGTCGCCGCCGACTACAATCGCACCGACCATCGGGTTCGGGCTGGTCAGGCCGCGCCCCCGCTCGGCGAGATCCAGCGCCTGGAGCATCCAGATCTCGTCTGCCGTCGAATCCGTCATCCCCTCACCAGGCCCGTTCGAAGAGAGCGTCCACGTACTCGTCCGCGGAGAAGGGAACGAGGTCGTCGATCCCTTCGCCGACACCGACGTAGCGGATCGGAAGACCCAGGTCGGCTCCGATCGCCACCGCGACGCCGCCCTTGGCGGTGCCATCCAGCTTCGTCAGGACGATTCCTGTGATGTCCGCCGACTCGAGGAAAGTACGCGCCTGCGCGACGCCGTTCTGACCCACGGTGGCGTCCAGCACCAGCAACACCTCGTGCGGCGCGCCGGCGAGCGCCCGTCCGGCCACCCGCCGGATCTTGGCAAGCTCACCCATCAGGTCGGCTCGCGTATGAAGCCGTCCCGCGGTGTCGACGAGCACGACGTCGCGGCCACGCGCACATCCCGCCTGAATGGCATCGAACACCACCGCCGCCGGATCGGCGTTGGCTCCGGCCCGGACGATGTCGACCGACGCTCGCTCCGCCCAGGCCGCCACCTGCTCCACCGCCGCGGCGCGGAAGGTGTCGGCGGCGCAGATGAGGGGCGACGCCCCCTCCGCGCGGAAGCGGTGGGCCAGCTTTCCTACCGTCGTGGTCTTTCCCGTGCCGTTTACGCCGACCACCAGCACGACCCACGGGGTTCGCGTCGCGCGCGCGGCGTCGCGTTCACGATCCGGCGCGCGCCGCGGGTCACCGCCGTTCACGCCGGCATCCGTCCCGGCCAGGATCCGGCGGATCTCGCGCTTCACACGCTCCCGCACCTCCACGCCGGGGCCGCCGCCATCCTCGCCCTGGCGAATCCGCGAGACGATGCGATCGGCCGCCCGAACGCCCACGTCCGCCTCGATCAGCAGTTCCTCCAGCGCCTCCAGAATCGCCCCATCGGGCGGGTCGCCAGCCGGCGGCGCACCGGCTGCCAGGGGCTCTTCTCTCGCCAGCGCTCCGAAGCGCGACGCCCAGGCCGTTGCCGTCCGCCGCAGGCCGGCTCGCAGACGGCCCAGAGGACTGGACATCACGCGTCCAGCTCCGTCCGTTGTCGTCGCAGCATCAGTTCCTCCACCGCCTCGCGGGGCGTGCGGCGTCCCCCCAGCACCTCCGCCATCTCCGCCGTGATGGGCATTTCCACCGCTTCGCGACGCCCCAGTTCCAGGGCGACACCCGTCGTCCGGATGCCCTCGGCCACCATCTGCATCCCAGCCATCAGGGCCTCGAGGGTCCGGCCCTTCCCCAACTCCATGCCCACGCGGCGATTCCTGCTCAGGCCCCCGGTGCAGGTGAGCACCAGGTCGCCCAGCCCGCTCAACCCGGCAAGCGTCTCCCGCCGGCCGCCCAGCGCACACGCCAGCCGCGAGATCTCGGCGAGGCCTCGCGTGATGAGCGCCGAGCGGGCATTGTGGCCAAGACCGAGCGACTCCACCGCCCCCGCCGCGATGGCGATCACGTTTTTCATCGCGCCGCCGATCTCGACGCCAATGACATCGTCGCTCGCATAGAGGCGGAAAGAGTCGGAACGAAAGTCGTGCTGGACCGCCCCTACGGCGTCGGGCGAACGGCCCGCTACCGCCACCGCGGTAGGCGCACCGCGCGCCACCTCGGCAGCAAAACTGGGACCGGACAGGACGGTCACCGCCGGCCCATCTCCGTCGCTGCACACCTCCGCCGCAATCACCTGCGACATCCGGAGGAGCGTGCCGTCCTCGATTCCCTTCGCGGCGCTGATCAGGACCGCGTCGGGATCGATCGCCGGCGCGGCCCTACGGACCACGGCGCGCACGCCGTGCGACGGCGCGGCAACGACGACGTAGGTGGCGCCCGCAACCGCGGCGCCGATCTCGCCGGTCGGCGCGACCCCTACAGGCAGTTCGACGTCGGGGAGGTACACGGGGTTTGCGCTACTCGCACACATCCGCTCGATCAGAGCCGGATCGCGCCCCCAGAGGCGGACCTCGCGGCCAGCGCGGGCAAGGTGGACCGCCAGTGCGGTTCCCCAACCACCGGAGCCAAGGACCGCAACCGGCCCGCTACGAATCTCGCGCATACCGTGCGGAGTATGACCGATTCAACTTCACGCCGCGTCGTGCGGCGCATCCCGAAGCAGGCTGCGGCGGAGGAGATCGAGGGCCGCCTGCGACGCCTGGAACTTCACACGCTCCCGCTCGCCGGGAACCTGCACGCGGCGGACGCGCGGCGGCGCGGCGGGGCCCGCGAGCGCCAGGCAAACCGTGCCAATCGGCTTGCCTCGCGTCGCTCCGCCCGGCCCGGCAATCCCGGTGACGGCCAGCCCATAGTCAACATCGGCGGCGCGGCGCGCGGCGACCGCCATCGCCTCGGCCACCGGTTCGCTCACCGCGCCATGCTCCAGGATCAGCGAGGCATCGACGCCCAGAGCGACCTTGGCCTCGTTGCTGTACAACACCCACCCGGCCTGGACGTAGGCCGAGCTCCCTGGCACGTCGGTCAGGCGTGACGCAATCAGCCCGCCGGTGCACGACTCCGCAACGGCGAGCCGGGCGCCCCGCTCCGCGAGCAGCCCACCCACGACCGCCGGTAGCGACCGGCCGTCCGTGCTGACCACGGCCCTGCCGAGCGCCGCGGTCAGTTGCGCCACCGCGTCGTCGAGGGTCCGCTCGCCGGTCGCCGGATCCTCCGCCACGAGCGAGAGGTGAATGTCGATCTGGCCGAGCGTGGCGAGGATCGTGGTTTCTATCGGCTCCGGCCGGCCCTGCCAGGGCCCATAGATGGGACCCGCGATCGTGTCGAGATGGGATTCGGTCCGTCCGGCCGTCCGGATCATCCGGCGGTAGAGACGCCTGCCGCCCGCCTCGGGCGCGAGATGGTGAGCGACGAACTGTTCGAACATCGGCCGCAACTCCCGCGGCGGTCCAGGCAACAGGAGTACCCGCCCCGTCGCCTCGGCGATCCAGAGTCCCGGCGCGGTGCCGCGGGCATTCGGAAGCACCGTGGCGCCCCGCGGCACCTGCGCCTGACGGCGGTTGATTGCCGGCATCTCGAGACCGCGGGCCGCGAACCTGGCCCGCATCGCTTCGACAACCTCGGCCGATTCCTCGAGCGGCAGACCGAAGTGGGCAGCGACGGTCTCGCGCGTCAGGTCGTCGGCGGTCGGCCCGAGGCCACCCGTCACGACCACCAGGTCGGCGAGCCGCGTCGCGTATCGCAGCGCCTCGGTCAGCCCCTCCGGCTCGTCGCCGACCACCATCTTCTGCAGCAGACGGACCCCAATCGTGGCGAGACCGTCGGCGATGAACAGCGAGTTGGTGTCGGTCTTGTGCGGCGTCAGCAGTTCCGACCCGACAGCGACAACCGCGGCCGTGGTCATCATCCGAGCATCACGTCCGGCGCCAGCCAGATCAACAGTCTGACCATGGCGTAGGCATAGAGGCCGGCCACCACGTCGTCCGCCATGATTCCCCAACCGCCCGGCAACCGCTCGGCCGCGCCGGCGGGGTACGGCTTCACGATATCGAACAGCCGGAACGCGAAGAACGCCGCGATAACCCCAACCGTTCCCAGCGGCAGCCAGAAACAGGCAATCAACATCCCGGCCACTTCGTCGATCACGACCACACCCGGATCTGACCTCCCGCAGTGCTCCTCGGTAACCGTCGCCGACCAGACCCCGACAGCAAGCACCGCCACCACGACAAACCCCTCGAGGGCCGGAGTCTCCGCGGCGCGCACCAGCAGCCACAGGGCGACGCCGACGACCGATCCGGCGGTGCCGGGAGCCACCGGCACGTGGCCGGCCGGGCCCGCAGAGGAGACGAGTAGCGCCATGCGGCGGAGGGATGAGGTCACTGCGCTTCGCCCGCGACCCGAACCGGCACGCCGGCAGCCAACTCGCCCACCGTCTGGCCGGCAAGTACCAGGAACGCCGCGAGGTACCCCGCGTCGAGGAGGATCAGGAACCCGGCGAGCGGCAGAAGCGGCAGGGCCGCGAGATCGTCAATCGGCAACCCCGCCGCACGGAGCGTCAGCGCCACCACGGCCGCGTCCATCGCCAGCAGAATGCCGGCGTCGATGACCGCGGCGACGAGCCGGCGGATCAGCCCGATGGTAGCCCGGCTCCCCCCGCTGGCGTCGGGGCCTGCCCCCTCCGTCTCGAAGTCAAGTTCCGCGACGATCGGATCGGGCGTCGGCTCCGAGGACCGTTTCGTCCGGGCCAGCCGGCGAAGCCGGTCCGACGACGCCTGGCGACGTGCCGACCGGGAAGGAAACAGCGGCAGCGACGACCGGACCGCACCGCGACGAGCCCGCCGCGGGGGTATCGCCGGTTCCGAGGTTTCCCCCCCGTCCTGCGCCTCCGGTCGCGGCGCACCACAAACGGGACACACACCTCTCACGCCGTCGGTGGGATCCCCGCAGGCAGGACACGTCATTGCAGAGAGCGGGGAGGAACGAAACGCTGCCATTATAGACGGAGTGTCCCCTGCGCCATTCATCGAAGCGATTCCGAACATCAGCGAGGGGCGGCGCCCCGACACCGTCCGCGCGATCGTGGCCGCCGCGGCAGGCGTCCCGGGCATCGCGCTGCTCGATTGTTCCTCGGATAGGTCGCATCATCGTTCCGTCCTCACACTGGCGGGTACGGCGATGTCTCTGCGCGAGGCGATCTTCCGCCTGTTCGATGCCGCGATCACACGAATCGACCTGCGCGGTCACGCCGGCGCGCACCCTCGCATCGGCGCCGTCGATGTCGTTCCGTTCGTTCCGCTGGGCGACATGCCGATGGCGGCCTGCATCGGCCTGGCTCGCGATACCGCCGCCGAAGTCGCCGCCCGGTTCGACCTCCCGACCTATCTCTACGCGGAAGCGGCGGGGAGCTCCGAGCGGCAGCAGCTCAACCAGATCCGCCGCGGAGGCTTCGAGGGTCTGGCCGCGAAGCTGCGCGCGCCGGAATGGGCTCCCGATCATGGCCCCGCCCGGCCGCATCCCACCGCCGGCGCGGCCGCGTTTGGCGCCCGTGGGCCCCTCATTGCCTTCAACGTGAATCTGGCGTCCGCCGATATCGACGCAGCGCGGGCCATTGCCCGTGCGGTGCGGGAACGAGACGGTGGACTGCCGGCCGTCCAGGCGCTCGGGTTGCGACTGGCGGAACGGGAGGGCGCACCGGTGCAGGTCTCGATGAACCTGACCGATCACCGGCGGACATCCATCTCCACCGCGGTGGTGCGGGTAACGGAAGAGGCGGCGGCACGCGGAATCGCGGTCGCGGGCACGGAACTGGTGGGGCTGGCGCCGATGGCGGCTGCTGAATCGGGTCGCCACGTGCGACCGGATCAGACGATCGAAGCGCGGCTCGCAGCCACGGCCCGCCCGGTCACTCCCGCGATTCGAGCAGCGACTTGAGTTCCGTCATGAACTCGTCGACGTCACGGAATTCGCGATAGACGGAGGCGAACCGAACGTAGGCGACTTGATCCAGCGATCGAAGCCGTTCCATCACGAAGGCGCCGACATCCTCGGTCGGCACCTCCTTTTCGTTGCGGTCGTGCAGCATGCCTTCGAGTTGATCCGCCACCGCTTCAAGCTGGGAAGGCGACACGGGGCGCTTTTCGCACGCCTTCAGCATGCCGGCAATCACCCGGCCGCGGTCGAACGGCTCTCGCCGGCCGTCCTTCTTGATAACCATGTACTGGATCGGGTCTATCCGCTCGTAGCTCGTGAAACGGCGGCCGCATCCGGCGCACTCGCGGCGGCGGCGGATGGCATCGCCCTCCTTCGTCTCGCGGGAATCGACGACCTTGCTGTCGGCGTGGCCGCAGAACGGACATCTCATCGTGATTCCGACTCCCCTTCCGCTGGCGGAACGACCTCCTGCTCCGCGTCGTGCAGTATCCGGCCGATGCCCCGCATCCGCAACCCGGCACGCGCCATCAGGGCAATGCCACCTATGGTGACGGGCAGAAAGGCGAACGCGTGCGCAATCAGGCCCGCACCCGCCGCCGCTTCCGCCGGAGCCCCGTACAGGACCGTGGCCCCGAACTGGTACGCCGCATGATAGCCCCCGATCCCGGCTGGTGTCGGCACCGCCACTCCCACCGCAACGAGCAGCAGGACGACCGCCGCTCCAGTCAACGGCATCGCGATGTCGAACGCAATCGTGACAAGCCAGATGCTGCCGGCGATCAAGGCCCACACCGCGACCGACCAGAGGGTGGAGATCAGGAGCAGGTGCGGCCGGCGCATCACGCCAAGGCCGACGACGAACCGGCGTGACAGCCGGCGCGCGAGCTCGCGCCACCGCTGCGGCAGTCGCTCCGTCGCACGCTCCACGAGCCGGTTGACCCGCTCCGGATGGCCCGCGGCCGCGAAGACCAGCCAGAGAATGACGGCGGCTGCCGCGGCGCTCGCCAGAGCGCCGGCACGGGCCGCCGCGAGGGGCGCCGCTTCGTCGGTGGCGAAACCCGGGTCGAGCAAACCGAGCGCGATCCCGAACATCGCCAGGATCACCACCAGGTCCAGCAGCCGCTCCACGACAACGGTGGCGAGCGCGGCACTGACGCTCATGCGCTCCTCGCGCGCCAGCGCCCACGGCCGCACGATCTCACCGACTCGGCCCGGGAGCACGGATGTCGCCGCGAAGCCCATCACCGTGGCGCGCAGCGCCGGGCCGAAATGAACCTGTTGTACCGGCGCGAGCAGGTACCGCCAGCGGATGGCGCGGGCGACGTACGTCAGGAGCGTCACGACAAGCGCGAGGAACAGCAGGTCGCGGCGCGCTCCGCCCACCGCTTCGACCACGCGATCGAGCTGGGCGCCGCGCAACACATACGCCATCAGGCCGACGCCGACGGCGACCACGAGAAGGCTCTGGACGCGGAATCGCATTGCGGGGGGACCGTACACTTTTTTTCTTTGGCCGTCAGGCCCGCGGTCGGATAACATAGCCGTTTCGTTCGCCAGATGCCCCTGGCTGGGAGATCCGAAAGTTGTCGTCCACACCCGCCCCGTCCGTCGAGTCCCTCTACGAAACCGAACTTCCCGGCGTCAGCCCCCACCGTCGCGGCAAGGTGCGCGACATGTTCGAGGTAGGCGATGACCACCTGTTGATGGTCGCTACCGACCGAATCTCCGCCTACGACGTGGTCCTCGGGTCGGTGATCCCGGACAAGGGAAGGGTCCTGACGCAACTTTCTGCTTTCTGGTTCGCGCGGACCTCCGATCTCGTGCCAAACCACCTGGTGGCAATGAACACCGCCGCCTTTCCGGCTGTGCTTCAGCCATTCGCGGACCTGCTCGCGGGCCGGTCGATGCTGGTCCGGCGTACCCGGCCGCTGCCGATCGAGTGCGTGGCGCGGGGCTATCTCTCCGGTTCCGGCTGGAAGGAATACCAGCGGAACGGCCGGGTGTGCGGCGTCGAGCTACCCGCCGGGCTGCGCGAGTCGGATCGGCTCCCGGAAGCGATCTTCACGCCGGCGACCAAGGCGGAAACGGGCCACGACATCAACATCACCGAGGCGGAGGCGGGTGAGATAGTCGGCGCCGAGCTGGTGGCGCGACTGCGCGACCTGACCCTGGCGCTCTACCGGCATGGCGCGGAACACGCCGAATCGTGCGGAATCATCGTCGCCGATACGAAGTTCGAGTTCGGGTTGGTGGACGACCCTGACGGGGGCGAGGCGATCGTCCTCATCGACGAGGCGCTTACGCCCGATTCGTCCCGGTTCTGGCCCGCGTCGGACTACGCTCCGGGAGGCGGGCAGCCCAGTTTCGACAAGCAATACGTCCGTGACTACCTCGACCGGATCGAGTGGGACCGGCAGCCCCCGGCTCCCGAACTGCCGGACGACGTGGTCGCGAATACGCGGGCGAAGTACGTCGAGGCACACCGGCGGTTGACGGGGCAGGGACTTGCGCATGCGTCCGGAGGCGACAGCGGCGCCTGACAGAAAGGACGGCGGTGGTGCATAAGGAGCTGGGCGACCTCGTCGACGAGATGCTGAGCAAGGGAATCCTGTACGAGGACGCGAAGAACGAGCTCGAAAAGCACTTCATCCGCCGCGCCCTGAAGAAGTCGAAGGGAAACGTCGGGCGCGCGGCCACCCTGCTGGGGATCCACCGGAACACGCTCGCCCGGAAGATAGCTGGCTACCGTTTGAAACGGATCGGATAGCCCGCGCGGTCGGCGGGCAAGACGGCGCCTGCTCCGGGGGCACTTGCGCGACTCCGCGCCTGTCCGCTATACTGGCAGTCTTGGTTGGAGAGTGCTAACGCCAGAGTGAGCAGGCACGCGGGTCCAGCCGCGTGGCGGTCTTGTTTGATTCCGCCAGTTGAACCGAAAGGAGCAGGATTTCATGGCAGTCAAGGTACGTCCGCTTCATGACCGCGTCATCGTCGAGCGACTCGAGGAAGGCGACCAGTTGGTCGGCGGGATCATCATCCCCGACACGGCGAAGGAGAAGCCACAGCAGGGCAAGGTGATCGCCGCGGGCAACGGAAAGGTTAAGGAGGACGGCACGGTGACGCCGCTCGACGTCAAGGAAGGCGACACGGTGCTGTTCGGCAAGTACTCGGGCCAGGAGATCAAGCTCGAGGGCGAGGAGTATCTGATCATGCGCGAGGACGAGATCCTCGGCGTGATCGAGTAGTCAGAACCGCAAGACAGTTCACTTGATTGGAGTCGAAACATGGCCAAGAAGATCGTCTACGGAGAGCAGGCGCGGCAGCGGATCCTCGAAGGGGTCAACCAGCTCGCCAACGCCGTCAAGGTAACCCTGGGCCCGAAGGGCCGCAACGTCGTGCTCGACAAGAAGTTCGGGTCGCCCACGATTACCAAGGACGGCGTGACGGTGGCGAAGGAGATCGAGCTGAAGGACTCGCTCGAGAACATGGGAGCCCAGATGGTCCGTGAGGTCGCGTCGAAGACCTCCGACATCGCCGGGGACGGCACCACCACCGGCACTGTTCTCGCCCAGGCGATCTATCGCGAAGGGGCGAAGAACGTCGTGGCGGGCGCCAACCCGATGGAAGTGAAGCGCGGTATCGAACGCGCCGTCGAGGCGGTGGTCGATGAGCTCCATACGATGTCGAAGGAGGTCAGCGGCAACATGATCGCGCAGGTCGGCACCATCTCGGCCAACAACGACGCCGAGATCGGCACCACCATCGCCGAAGCGATGGAGAAGGTGGGCAAGGACGGCGTCATCACCGTCGAGGAAGCCCGCACTCTCGAGACCACGCACGATGTGGTCGAAGGGATGCAGTTCGACCGAGGTTACCTGTCGCCCTACTTCGTCACCGACCCGGAGCGGATGGAGTGCATCCTCGACAACCCGGTCATCCTGATCCACGAGAAGAAGATCAGCTCGATGAAGGACCTGCTGCCGCTCCTCGAGCAGGTTGTGAGACTCGGCCGTCCGCTGCTCATCATCGCCGAGGACATCGAGGGTGAAGCGCTCGCGACGCTGGTCGTCAACAAGCTGCAGGGCCGACTGCAGGGCGCCGCGGTCAAGGCGCCCGGCTTCGGCGACCGCCGCAAGGCGATGCTCGAGGACATCGCGATCCTGACCGGCGGAAAGGCGATCACCGAAGACCTCGGCCTGAAGCTCGAGGGCCTTCGGATCGAGGATCTCGGACAGGCGAAGAAGGTGACGATCGACAAGGACAACACGACGATCGTCGAAGGCGCCGGCACCGCGGAAGCAATCAGCGGGCGGGTCAAGCAGATCCGGGCGCAGATCGACGAGACGACGTCCGACTACGACCGTGAGAAGCTGCAGGAGCGGCTCGCGAAGCTGGTGGGCGGCGTGGCTGTCATCAAGGTCGGCGCTGCCACCGAGACCGAGATGAAGGAGAAGAAGGCCCGCGTCGAGGACGCGATGCACGCCACGAAGGCGGCCGTCGAGGAGGGGATAGTCCCGGGCGGCGGCGTGGCGCTGCTGCGTGCGGCGACGGCGCTCGACGGGCTCTCTCTGGATGGCGATCAGCAGATCGGCGCCAACATCATTCATCGCGCGCTTGAGGAGCCGATGCGCTGGATCGCGCAGAACGCCGGCCTCGAGGGGTCCATCGTCGTGCAGAAGGTCCGGGAGACGGACGCCCTCGAAGAGGGCTTCAACGCCCAGACCGAGGTGTACGAGAACCTGGTCAATGCGGGCGTGATCGACCCGACCAAGGTGGTGCGGACCGCACTGCAGAACGCGGGCTCGATCTCGTCGCTGCTCCTCACCACCGAGGCGCTCGTCAGCGAGTTGCCGGAGGAGAAGAAGGAGGCCGCGCCTGCCGGCGGCGGCATGCCGGGCGGCATGGGCGGGATGTACTAGCAGCCCGCTCCGCGCGCCCTGCCGGGCGCGCGAGCCCTCGCCGGGGGGGCGGACGCCCGCACAGCGGCGCACCGCAGTCCGAATCGTTCGCCGGAAACGCCCGGGAGGCCCCGCCTTCCGGGCGTTTTCCGTGTACGTCAGCGGAGGTTGAAGAAGAGTTCGAGGACAACCAGCACGGCGACGGGCTCGCCGAAGCGGGTGCCGGGAGCAAAGCGCCACTGCCGCGCGGCCAGAATCGCCTGCTCGTCGAGGCCGAAGACCCGATCGAGCGACTTCGTGACCTTGACGTCGCCTACCGTGCCGTCCGGCAGCACGACCGCCTCCAGCCATACCGATCCCTGAATACGGGCGCGCATCGCCTCGGCGGTGTACTTGGGCTGTTCATCGTGGAGGAGTTGGGGTGTGGTCACACCCGCGCCCGGACGAAAGACGCCACCGCCGGTACCGCCTCCCTCACCCGGACCGAGACCGTCCCCCTGCCCCGGTCCCGCGCCGCCGCCGTCGCCGGAGCCAGCGCCGCCGCCCGTCCCGGCTCCCTGCGACGTCGAGTTCTCGACCCGCAGGCCTTCCAGCAGGCCGGGCCGAGTCTCGGGCGCCGCCGCGATCGGCAACGCGGGAATCGATAGCTCCTGCGCCACCAGCGGTTCCGGTTCCGGCTCGGGCTCCGGTTCCGGCTCGGGATCGACCACCTCCGGCACCTCTTCGACGGGAACACTCAGCGCCGCCTCGTCCGGCCCCTCCAGCAGCGCCTGCGGCGGCAACTCGAGTGACTCGTTGCCACCGCCGCCGCCACCACCGCCGGGTCCCTCTGCCGGTAGCCAGATAAGGCCGTCGTAGTTGTCCGCCTCGATGGCCTCATAGACGCGTTCCGGGGCGAGGCTGAGAAGCAGCATGAAGAGGGCAACGCCTGCGACGTGGCTGGCTACCGAAGCGACGGCCGAGCGGCCCATCCGCTGGCCGTCTGCCCGGAGGAGAAACGACACCTGGACAGGAGCGACGTCATCCGGGAGGATGGTCAGCGCGGCGTCGGGGCCAGCGGAGCCCACCCGCCCCGCCTTGGCGCCCGTCGCGGCAGCGGGGGGGCGCGCGGGCTTCAGGCGTAGCAGACCTACCCTGCTGTCGGGCGACGTCCCGTGACGCCGCCGCTCGGGCGGCGTATACGGCTCGTGCTGCGGCGGAAATCGAATTGGACCGAGACCAAGGCCCTGGGCCACGTCAGCGCCTCCTGCGCTCCTCTATCTCAATTCTGCCGGACTGTCGGGGATGGGGCAACCATGGCGTGGATGCCAGCATACCTGTGCACGCCGGCGCGACTGCGCGCCGGCGCACCTGGTCAGACTCGGCCGCGCCAGGCGCCGATCGCCGCGTTACCACCGCCATAGGCATGCAGCAGCGCCAGCGCGTCGGCGGCGCGGGGTTCGCCCTCGATCGCGATCAGTATGCCGCCGCGCGAGGTTAGCGTCTCGAAGATGAAGCCGTCGTGAGCCTGGAAACCGGCCCGGCGCATCGTCGCTGCGACGCCGTTTGCGGCCAGTGCGCCATCGGTCCCCTGCAACGCCTCGACGAGCGGGCCGTGGGCGACCGTTGCGCCGAGACCAGGAATCTCGAGCGCAGCGTGCTCGGTGCCGATGCCGAAAGTCCTCTGCACCAGCGTCTCGACATCGGGCGACGACTGGGCCACCAATGAAAGCGAACCGGCCGCGAAACCATGTTCCTCCAGTGCCGCCAGGCCACGCTCGGCCCAATACGGATCCTGAAAGACGCCAACCGTAAAACAGGGTTGTTCCTGCTGCTCTGCCATGATGATGCCGTTGCGGTGCGAGGCGGCGACGCGCTGGACCAACTACGGAGCCGCCGACGCGGAGTTCAGGTTGTCGACGACGGCCTGGGTCAGATCCAGGGAACGGTTCGCCCAGACGAGTCCACCCTGACCGACGTTGAAAAGGAAGTCTATCCCCATCTCCGTCGCGACTGACTCCAGGGCGGGCGTCAGCTTCGCATCGAACTCTACCTGGAGCTGCTGCTGCAGCTCGGCCAACTCGGCCTCGGCATCCTGCGTCACTCGCTGCATCTCGGCCTGGGCGTCCTGCGTATCGCGCTGAATCTCGAGTTGCAGACGCGAGATCTCGCGCTGCAGGCTGATTCGGGCTTCCGGACTCATTACCGTCTCACCCTGGGCCAGCTTTTCCTGCGACGCCTGCAACTGCTGGTTCTTCGCATCGATTTGCGTCTGGAGCGCGGCGTTGCGCGACTCGATTTCGGCCAGCTTCTGATCCGTCAACTCCTGCACCCGCGCGTTCGCGGCCTGACCGTCAACCGACTCAGCGAGGATCCGCTGGAGGTCAACGTAGCCGTACTTGGCGCCGGCCGGGAACGGTAGCGACGCGGGAGCGGCGACCGGTGGATCCTGCGCCGCGACGGGGACTACGGCCATCCCCACCAGCAGGCAAGCCGTCAGTGTTGCAATCGCGAATCTCATCGATATTCACCCTCATCACGCGCGCAGTATTGGTACGCCGCACGCTGAGCTGCTCCCGTCCCAAGACGGCCGCTCGCTGCCCCGGACCTAGAACGTCGTCCCCATTGCGAAACGGAATCCGTGCCTTTCCTGCGGCGCGAACCGATCGTTGTATACCTCGTCGACCTGCGGGTTGTAGTAGTAGATGAGCCGGAACGGCACGTTGAGCATCGGCATGAAGAACCGCAACTCGAGACCGGTCGAAGACTTGAAGTCCTCCATGCGGAAGTTATAGCCGAAGTCCTGCACCTGCCCCGCGTCGAAGAACGTAACCAGTCGCACCGGTCCCCCCAGCACGAACTGGTACTCGGCGTTCAACAGGAAGCTCTTGTTGCCGCCCATCACGATACGGCCCGAGTAGGAATCGCGCGGCACCTCCGCATTGATGTCGCTGACCAGTGGCCCGATCCGGCGGATGTCGAATCCGCGGACGGAGTACTCGCCACCGAGCCACAGACGCTCGAATACCGGGATGGTCTCCGGCGCGCCCGCCTGCAGATGGCGGTACTGTACGCGGAACCCCATGATCGTCCGGGCCGTGTGCGGCTTGTACCACGTCCCCTCGAGGATCGGCTTGAGGAACCTCGTATTGCCGCCAGCACCCGCCATTTCCAAAGCGAGCGAGAAGCTGCGGCCCTGGCTCGGGAAAATCGGGTGGTCGATCGTGTTGAAGCGGACCTGCGGGGTGATCTTGCTCACCAGCCGGTAACCGCCGGTCGAGAGGTTCAGCGCGTCGGCGAAGAACGGGTTGAAGGCAAACAGGTTGGCCCCCGTGCCCTCCAGCGTTCTCTCGAGCCCTGGGCCGAGCGTCGCCGAGGTCCGCTCCAGGCTGTAGATCATGAACGCCCGGGTGTACAGCGACAGCGGCACGCCCATCGTGACGCTACCGCCGATCGCGTTCTCCGCGAAACTGCCGATCCAGTCGATCTTGCGCCGGAAGACCTGGCTGCCGAACGAGATCGGGCGGCCGAAGTTGTACGGCCGAGTAAACGAGATCTGCGAATTCTGCGCCCACTGTCCGTGTTGCACGGAGACGCCGAGCGTCTCCCCGCGACCCATGAAATTCGTCGTCTGGAACGACACCTGGCCGAAAATGCCATCGAACTGCGAGTACCCGGCGCCGAACGTCAACTGGTTCAGGTTCGACTCGGTCAACTCGAAGGTGACGTTCACCTCGTTGCTTTCCTCGGTCTCCACCTTCTCGACGGCGACGCCCTCTTCTTCCAGCGGTTCGAAGAAGCCGAGCTGGTTGAGCCGGCGCACGCTGTGCCTCAGCGCCTCCGTGTCGAAGACGGCGTTCTCGGCGATCTGCAGCTCGCGTCGGATGACCTCGTCGTGGGTCGTCTCGTTGCCGGTGAACTCGATCCGGTTGACGAAGTACTGCTCACCTTCCTGCACACGGATCGTCACGTCGACGATCGGATCCCCGTCCATTCGGACCAACTGCTCTTCGGCCTCGTAGTCGTCGCCACTTCCGTTGCCGTTGCCGTTTCCATTGCCGTTGCCGTTGCCGTTTCCATTGCCGTTGCCGTTCACGTCCTCGGCCGGCTCGGTCCGCGGATAGAGTTCCGGCGCGAGGGTCATCTCGTAATAGCCGAGCGACCCGTATAGCTCGCGCGCGTCGTCAAACCCTTCCCGCACCTCTTTCTCGCTGTAGTAGTCTCCCGACTCGATGTCGTCGAAAATCCGCCGCAAACCCTCTTCGAGCAGGATCTCGTTGCCCTCGAAGTTCAGGTCGCCGATCCGGTAGCGCTCCCCCTCGTCGACCGGGATGCGCATCCGCAACCCGCGCGTTTCGCCGTCCTCCGACAGGTCGAGGTAGTCGAGCTCGGGCTGCCCCACCTGGGCCGCGATGTATCCCTCGTTACGGTAGTACGCCATGAGGCGCTCGGCGTCCTCCTCGTACTCCTCGGGCTTGTACGTGCCCCGGCCCGTCATCCACGAGAGCCACCACCGCGCCTTGGTGTTTTTCATCTGGCGCCGCAGCGTGCGGTCGGTCTTGGCGTCGTTGCCGACGAAATCGATTTCCTCGATCTGGATCTTCGGCCCCTCGTCCATGTGGAACGTGAGCCGCACCAGCTTCGGCCCGCCCGGGATCGCCTCCACCTGGTGGTCCACCTCGGCGAACATGTAGCCCTTCGCGGCAAAAAGGCCGCGGATCACCCACTTGACCCGATTGATCGTCTCCGGATCAATGAACGAATCGATCCGCACGTCGATGTCATTCTCCTCGAGGTTGAGGAGGATGTCCTCGGTCTTCATCTCGTCGGAGCCTTCGTAGGTGACGACCTTCACCCGCTCCCGCTCTTCGACGTTGAAGATGACGGTTTTCCCCAGAACGCCGTTCTCATAGGGCGTATCGATCACCTCGATCCAGAGGTCGTTGACGAAACCGGTGCCCCACAGGCGGTCGAAGTCCCCCAGAATGGTGTCGACCGTCTCCTGGTCGTAGGGCATCCATGCACCCTCCGACGGCCGACTCACCAGATCGGTGACCTGCATGTAGTACAGGTAGGTTTCGAAGTCGACGCCCGCTACGCCGCCCTGCGTGGGGAACTGGAGCGCGATGTTCCGCAGCAGGACCGGCGAATCCTCAGGCGGCAACGGGCCGGACGGTGGGGCGGGCGCCGGGGTGGGCGTCTGGCCGCCAAAGATGGACGGCGCGGTGGGCGCCTGCTGCTGCGCTTGAGCGGCGACGCCGGCCGGCGCCGCAATCAACGCCAGGAGGGCGCATACGGCGGGCAGCGCAACCATCCCGGCGCGCCTCCGCGCGAGCGGCGCCACGGTTTCAGATTCTCGTGTCACCCGCACCATTTTACGGGATCCCGGACCTTTCCGGCTAGGCGCTTGCTCCGTTGGAAGTTTCGCGCCAGCGAAACTTCCAACGCGCCCGCAAGGGCGCGCCAGCATAGTACCGGACGCCGGGGAGCATCAGGCGAGGCAGTGGCCGTCCACTTCCTGACCGGCGGCCCGCCAGGCGAGCACGCCGTCATCGAGATAGACCTCCACCTCGCCCGTCTCCAGACGGCCCCGGATCAGTTCCTCCGAGAGCGGATCTTCCACGTAGCGCTGAATGGCGCGGCGTAGCGGCCGGGCGCCGTAGGACCGGTCCTTGCAGGTGGTATCGATGATCCAGTCGGCCGCTTCCGGCGCGAGCGCCACGCGCAGATCGCGGACGGCCAGATTCTGGTTGAGCTGCTCCACCAGCATGGCCAGGATCTGACGCAGGTCGTCGTCGGTCAGCGCTTCAAAGACGATCAACTCGTCCACCCGGTTGATGAACTCCGGGTTGAACGTCCGCTTGACTTCACCCAGCACCATGTCGGTGACGCTCCGCTGCACCTCGGCCGCGTCGGACGACTGGAAGCCGAGCGCCGCCTTCTTCTGGATGTGCCGGGCGCCGATATTCGACGTCATGATGATGATCGTGTTCTTGAAGTCGATCCGGTTGCCCAGCCCGTCGGTCAGGTGGCCGTCCTCGAACACCTGCAGGAGGATGTTGAACAGGTCGGGATGCGCCTTCTCGATCTCATCGAGCAGCACCACCGAGTAGGGGTGTCGTTTCACCTTCTCGGTGAGCTGTCCCCCCTCGTCGTGGCCGACGTAGCCCGGCGGCGAACCGATCAGCTTCGAAACCGAGTGCTTCTCCATGTATTCCGACATGTCGAAACGGATGAGCGCGCTGTCACTCCCGAACAGGTAGTTCGCGAGGGCCCGCGCCAGCTCGGTCTTCCCCACGCCGGTGGGGCCGAGGAACACGAAGCTGCCGACCGGCCGGTGCGGCGACTTGATGCCGGCCCGCGAGCGCCTGATGGCCCGCGCGAGCGCGGAAATGGCCCGCTCCTGACTGATCACGCGGTGGTGCAGCTCCTCCTCCATCGTGAGCAGCCGGGCACTCTCATCCTGATTGACCGTCGTCAGGGGCACGCCGGTCCACTTCGAAATCACCTCGTCGATGTCTTCTTTCGCCACTTCGACCGGCTGGCGCTCACCCTTGACGTCGAATTTCTCCCGGACCATGCGGAGGTGCTCGCGGGCCATCTCCTCCTGCTCGCGGTAGTGGCGCACGCGGGCGTGATCCTCGCGCGCGTTGGCGATCTCCATCTGCTCCACCGCCACCCGGATGTTCTGATCGATCTGGCTGAATTCCTCGCTGTACCCGGCGGCGCGCAGCTTCACTCGGGCGCCCGCCTCGTCAATCAGGTCAATCGCCTTGTCGGGCAGGAAACGGTCGGTAATGTAACGATTCGACTGGTGGACGGCCGCCTCTATCGCCGCCGTCGCGTACGCGACGTGGTGGTAACTCTCGTACCGCTCCTTGATCCGGTTCAGGATCTCGAGCGCATCGTCCTCCGTCGGCGGATCCACCTTGACGGCCTGGAACCGCCGCTCCAGGGACCGGTCCTTCTCGATGTACTTGCGGTACTCGGCCGGCGTCGTGGCGCCGATGCAGCGGATCTCGCCGCGCGAGAGCGCCGGCTTCAGGATGTTGGCGGCGTCGAGTGAGCCCTCCGCCGAGCCCGCCCCTACCAGCGTGTGCAATTCGTCGATGAAGACGATGATGTTCGGGTTTTCGGTCAGCTCCTTCATGATCGCCTTGAGGCGCTCCTCGAACTGACCGCGGTACTTGGTCCCCGCGACGATCAGCGGGATGTCGAGCGCCAGCAGGCGCCGGTCGGCGAGGAAATGTGGCACGTCGCCGTCCGCGATGCGCTGCGCGAGCCCCTCGACGATCGCGGTCTTCCCGACCCCCGGCTCGCCGATGAGCACCGCGTTGTTCTTGGTGCGGCGGCAGAGCACCTGTTGCACCCGCTCTACTTCGGCTACGCGGCCGACGAGCGGATCGAGCATATTCTTCGCCGCCGACGCCGACAGATCCCGGCTGAACTCGGCCAGAAGCGGCGTCTCCTTCTCCTTGACGCGCGCCGGCGTGTTCTTCTCGTTCAGCAGTTGCACGATGTCCTCGCGGACCGATTTCAACCGCATCCCCTTCTCGGAGAGGACGGTCGATGCGACGGAACGCTCCTCGCGCAGGATGCCGAGCAGGAGATGCTCGGTGCCGATGTAGTTGTGCAGCAGCCGGTCCGCTTCCTCGGCGGCGAACTGGAGCACCCGCTTCGTCTCGGCGCTGAACGGGATTTCGACGGACGTGGAAACCTTCTCGCGGAAGACCGTCCGGCCCTCTATCTCCTTGCGGATGTTCTCTATGGAGAGCTGCGACCGGGCGAAGATGCGGCTCGTGAGCCCCTTCCCCTCCCTGATCAGACCGAGCAGGAGATGCTCGGTCTCAATGGAGATGCTGCCTAGCTGGCTTGCCTCGTAACGCGCGAAGAACAGGACGCGCCGCGCCCGTTCCGTGTATCGCTCGAACATCGCGCCCCCGCCGGTTGCAATCGATTATACGGTAGTTGCAACAAGGCCCCCGTAACGTTTTGGCAACGGGACGGCAGCGCAAGGCCGCCGCGGGATGCGGCTACGCGGCCGCGAGGCGGCCGTTGGCGAGGCGCAGCACGCGGTCGCAGCCCCCCGCAAGCTGCATATTGTGGGTGGCGATGATCGACGTCAACCCGTGCGCCGCGTGCATCGTCCGGAGCAGGTCCTGCATCTGGGCGGCGGTCGTCTCGTCCAGATCGCCGGTCGGTTCGTCGGCCAGCAGGAGCGCCGGCTGCATCACGAGTGCCCGCGCGAGGGCGACCCGCTGCTGCTCGCCCCCCGACAGCATGCCGGGGCGATGCGCCGAGCGATCCCCCAGGCCCACCTGCGCGAGCAGCGCCTCGGCCCGATCCCGCGCCTCGGCCGGCGCCCGGCGACCGATACGCATCGGCATTTCCGCGTTCTCCACCGCCGTGAACTCCGGCAGCAGATGATGAAACTGGAAAACGAACCCGATCGCCCGATGCCGGAACCCAACCAGGGCGTCGTCATCAAGCGTAGCGAGATCGGTGCCGTCTACCGCGATGCGTCCCTGCTGGGCCCGGTCGAGCCCCCCAATCACCTGCAGCAGCGTGGACTTGCCGACGCCCGAGGCGCCGACGATGGCCACCATCTCGTTCGCCTCTACCGCCAGTTCGAGGTCCCGGAGGACCATCAGGTCCCGACCCGCCGCCCGGAACGACTTCGACAGCCCCGCAATGTCGACGAACGGCATCGCGCGCTACTCGTAGCGGAGGGACTCGGCGGGGTCGACGCCCGCCGCGTGGCGGGATGGGTAGATCGTCGCACCGAAGCAGATGAGGTTCGCGGCGAGGATCACCAACGCGAAGTCGAGCGGCTGGATCACGAACGGCACGTAGGAGATCTGGTACACGCCGCCCGGCAATTCAAGCAGCCGGTAGCGGTCCATCACGGTCGCCACCCCCCAGCCGAGCGCGGCGCCCGCCGCGGTGCCGGCGAGGCCGATGATGCCTCCCTGCAAAACGAAGATGCGCCGGATAGCGCCCCGCCCCGCTCCCATCGTCTTCAGGATCGCGATGTCGCGACTCTTCTCCATCACCAGCATGATGAGTGACGCGACGATGTGGAGTGCGGAGACGACGACAATCAGGGAAATCGCGATGGAAATGGCCATCTTCTCGATCCAGAGCGCCGAGAAGAGCGCGGCGTTCAGTTGCGACCAGTCATCCGTCAGGTAGCCGGCGCCTGGGTCTGCGGCAATCCGGTCCGCCACCTCGCGCGACCCATAGATGTCGTCGACGCGCAACTCCATCATCTCGACCGTCTCGCGCCCAAACAGCCGGGCGGCGGTGTCCAGGCTGACGAAGCCGAACGTCGTGTCGTACTCGAACAGCCCCAGATCGAAGATCCCGACCACCTCGAGACGACGTGGCCGTGGCAGCACGCCCATCGGGGAGAGAGTGCCGCTCTGGGTGACGAGCACGATCTCGTCGCCAACGAACGCCCCGAGGCGCTCCGCCACGCCCTTGCCGATGACGATTCCGCCGAAGGCGTCTTCGGGCGCCGACAAGAGGTCGTCGAGGCTCCCCTGCGTCACCGCGGAGGCCACCTCGGTGACCCGCGCCTCGAGCTCCGGGTCAATCCCCTTGATGTTGACGAACACCTCGCCGACGCGCGTCCGGGCGAGCGCCTTGCCCTGGATTGCGGGCGCGGCGGCAACAACGCCGGGCACCGCTTCGAGCGTCGCGGCTTCGGCCCGGTAGTCGTCGAAGCCGCCGCCGAGGACCTTCCAGACGTAGACGTGCGCCTGGGAGCCGACGATCCGGTCGCGCATCTCTCGCTCCAGGCCGGTCATGAGGGCCAGCGCAATGATCAGCGAGGCGACGCCGACCGTGACTCCGGCTACCGAGATGAGCGACGTGCTGGCCATCGATGCCTGCTTGCGCCGCGCCAGCAGGTAGCGGGTGGCGACGTAGAGCTCAAAGGGAAGCGCCATCGGGCCGACTTGGAGTCCTCCCGCCTATTGTCCCCCTATTCGTCACGCGCAGGAGCGCTCCGAGGACGCATCAGCGGGAAAAGGATGACGTCGCGGATCGAGGGGCTGTCGGTGAGCAGCATCACGAGCCGGTCGATGCCGACTCCCTCCCCGCCCGTGGGAGGCAATCCGTATTCCAGCGCGCGGACGTAGTCCTCATCCATGGCGTGCGCCTCCTCGTCGCGACCGCCGTCCGCGCGGCGCGCCGCCTGCTGCGCCTCGAACCGGCGGCGCTGTTCCGCCGGGTCGTTCAGCTCGGAGAACGCGTTCGCCAGCTCCATGCCGCCGGCGAACAGCTCGAAACGCTCCACGGTGTCGGAATCGTCAGGGCGCTGCTTCGAGAGCGGCGACACCTCGGTCGGGAAGTCGTAGATGAATGTCGGCTGCACCAGCGACGGCTCGCACAGGTGCTCGAAGATCGCCGTGGCGGTCCAGCCCGCGCCGGCGGCGGCGGGCACCTCCACGCCGAGGTCCGCGGCAAGCGCCGCGCACGCTGTCCGATCGCGCAGGGTGGACTCCGGGATCTCGTGTCCAAGGCGCTCGGACGCGGCGCCGGCCGCCGCCGAGCGCAGCGTGGAGCGAGCAAAGGGGGCGGAGAGGCTTATCGTCTCGCCGTCGAAGACGCACTCCCGCCGGCCGAGCACGTCGTCGGCGACCGCCTCGATCAGCGACTCGGTCAGCTCCATCAGTGCCTCGTAGTGGCTGTACGCCTCGTAGAACTCCAGCATCGTGAACTCGGGGTTGTGCCGCGTCGAGATGCCCTCGTTCCGGAAGTTGCGGTTGATCTCGTACACGCGCTCCATCCCGCCGACGACGAGCCGCTTGAGGTAGAGCTCCGGGGCCACCCGCAGGTACAACGGCAGATCGAGCGCGTTGTGGTGGGTGACGAACGGCCGAGCAAGGGCGCCGCCGGCGATCGGCTGCATCATCGGCGTCTCGACCTCCAGGAATCCACGGTCGTCGAGGAACCGGCGGATGGCGGCAAGGATGCGGCTGCGCGTCTCGAAGACCTCCCGCGAGCGCCGATTCACGATCAGGTCGAGATAACGCTGACGGTACCGCGTCTCTACGTCCGAGAGCTTGTTCCACTTCTCCGGCAACGGTTCGAAGCACTTGGCGAGGAACGCCAGGCTCCGCGCCCACACGGTAAGCTCGTTCGTCCGAGTTCGGAAAAGACGGCCGGCAGCCCCGACCAGGTCGCCGATATCAAGCAGCTTGAAGCCACTGAAGTCGCGAACGCTGAGCGAGTCGGTGCGTACGTAGACCTGCAACTGACGCCGACCGTCTGACAAGACCAGAAAGTTGGCCTTGCCGAAGCTCCGAATTGCGATGATCCGCCCGGCCGTCACCGTCTCCCGAGGCGCTTCGTCAAGCTCCTCTCTCGAACTCTCGCCGTGTTTATCGACGATCTCGGAGACGCTCTCGGCCAAGTCGTAGCGGGCGGGGTAGGGATCGATGCCCAGTGCGCGTAGCGCGCCGTGATTCGCCAGCCTCTGTTGGCGCTGATTGCCAAGCTCTTCGTCGTCGCGCTCCTTCAACGCGTAAAGAATCTTCTCGCCGTACTCGAACTTCTCGATATCGGGCTGGCCGGCAAGGAGTTCCTCCAAATACGCGCGGCGCTCCTTGCGATCCACCAAGTCCTGGCGCAGTTTGGTCGACTTCAGAATGGCATTGAGGGATCTGCGGCCCAGGGGATAATCCGGGTGCTTACGAGCCCTCGAGAGCAGCCTGCGAACCCGAGTCAGCGCGTCTTCATCGCTGATCCGCGCGCCCACGGCCCGCCGCTGCCGGCGCTGTTCGTCACTCACTGTCTGCAGCGTCCTCCACCGTCACGGCGCCGACCGCATCGCGTCGGATCGCGTCCAGCACGCCGTTGATGAATCGGACGGCCTCCTCGCCGCTGAACGTCCTGGCCAGCTCCAGCGCCTCGTCAATCGCGACGGCCGGCGGCATCCGCTCCACCAGCATCTCGTAGATCGCCAGCCGCATGATCAGCCGATCGATCACGGCCATCCGTTCCGGCCGCCAGTGCTCGGCGTGACTCTCAATCAACGGATCGATCGTCGGGAGCGCTCCCACGGTGCCTCGCGCCAGGCGCAGCGCGCCTGCCTGCCGGGTCTTCGGGGCCGGATGGGTGGACCAGAACAGCGCGAGCGCGTCGTCCGCGTCGTCCGCCTCGCCCATCGCGATCGCGGCCACTTCCCACTGATAGAGCAACTGCAGCGCCGTTTCGCGGATCCGGTGGCGTTCGCGACGGCTGTCCGCCCGCGCGGTCACCACAGCAGTTGGCGCTGCACGTTCGCCAACTGCACGGCCGCCAGCGCCGCCTCGCGCCCCTTGTTGTCGTTACCCCGCGAACGCACCTCCGCCTCCGCCATGGTGTTGGTGGTCAGCACGCCGAACGTAATGGGCACATTGGTGGATTGGGACGCCGCGGCGATGGCATGGCAAACCGCCGACGCGAGCACGTCGAAGTGGGGCGTCTCGCCCCGCACGATGCAACCGAGGCAGACCACCGCATCGAAACGTCCGCTCGCCGCCGCGCAGCGGGCGGCGAACGGAATCTCGAAGGCGCCGGGGGCGTCGATCACCGTCACGGCAGCGGCCGTGTCGGCCCCTGCCTCCCCCAGCGCATCGAGCGCGCCGTCTCTGAGCGCACCCGTAATCGCGCCGTGATAGGCGGAGACGACCAACGCGATTCGCAATCCGGATGCATCGGCCGCTCCTTCGATGACCGGCGTGTCCTTCATGACCCCGTGAACTTCGCGCGACGCTTCTCGAGGAACGCGCCCGTCCCCTCGCGCCAATCGTCCGTCGCCGCGCCGAGGCCAAAGAGCGACGCCTCATGGGCGCAGCCGTCGACAAGCGTCATGCCGAGACCCTGCTCCACCGCGTCGAGAATGTAGCCCGCCGCGACCGGCGCCCGCTCCGCGATCGTCTGCGCCAATGCCTGCGCCTCGCGCCGGAGATCCGCCAGCGGTACCACGCGGTTCACCAGCCCAATCCGGTACGCCTCCACGGCGTCGATCGGGTCCCCGATCAGCATCAGTTCCAGCGCCCGCCCCCGGCCGACAAGGCGTGGCAGTCGCTGCGTGCCGCCGTAGCCCGGTATCAGCCCGAGCTTGATCTCCGGCTGGCCGAGCTTGGCCGTGTCGGCGGCAATCCGGATGGTGCAGGCCATCGCCAGTTCGCATCCGCCGCCAAGGGCGAAGCCGTTGACCGCAGCGATCACCGGCTTGCCCATCTGTTCGATGAAGTGGCACAGCGCGTGCCCGCGCCGGGCGAGCGCCTCGGCCGCGACCGGAGTAAGCGGCGCCAGTTCCCCGATGTCGGCGCCGGCGATGAACGCCCGATCGCCCGAACCCGTCAGGATGATCACGCGGACGGCGTCGTCCCGCGCCAGTTCGTCCATCGCCGCGTGCAACGCCGCAACGGTCGCGACGTTCAGCGCGTTCAACACCTTCGGCCGCGTGACGGTGACGGTGGCGATTGCCCCGTCATGTTCAATTGCCAGACTGTCCGCGCCGCTCGAATTCTCAGGATCCATGAGAGGTGTGGCGCCGGCCGCGCCGACCGGCCAACACTATACTCCAGACCCACGCACCGCCCGCGCCCACGACTCCCCCGGCGACGTCTGCGGCAACGTCCCGCGCCGATGGCGTCCGTCCCGGCACGAACGCCTGGTGGTACTCGTCCGTCAGTCCATATCCCGCCGACAGCAACACCGCCACGACGACGCGGGCGAGAGTGACATTGCGCCAGTCTCCCCGCTGCAGCCCATGCAGGACCGCGGCGCTCAGCAGCGCGTAGATCCCCATGTGGGCCCAGTAGTCAGGCACGCTGCCTGCGAAGGGCGGCGCCGACGAGTGCGAAACGGCGAAGATCGCCGCTGTCAGGACAAGAGCCGGTCCCCAGATCCAGAGCGCACGTCCGATGCGTCGGCGGTGGAGCGCGCTCACAGCGGAAAGGGGTACATCAACCAGCCGAACACCATCGCCGCGAGAACGAAGGTGGCGAAAAGCAGGCCGCCGTAGCGCGCCTGCTCGCGCGGTTCATCCCGCATGAGCATCGCGAAAACGAGGGAGACGAACGCCGCGAAGACGATCAGCAACAGGAAGTGGCTCGCCATGGGCTACTTCCTCCCCCGGGCGATGTCGAAGGCATCGAGAACCACCAACACGTTCAGCAGGCCGGCAACCACCAGAAACGTGTTCCCGTATTCATACGTGGCGGCGGCGACACGCCCGTCCCCCAGCCCCGCCGCGACCGCTACCAGGTACGGCAGGCCGATCCCCAGATCGGCCAGTCCCTGCAGGGCCACGAGAGGACGTGACGGATCGACGGGGTACAGCTCCCCTTCCAGGCCCAGACCGAGTGCGAACATCAGTGGCAGCGCCACCAGGAACACCGCGCCCTTCACGGTCCGCCCGAGCCACAGATGCCCCGCCCCCGGCATCGCCCAGGCAACGACGCATACGAGCGCGGCGGCCGGTGTGTCGGTCGTGCCGGAACGTTGTGCCATCGCCGAAGATTAAACCACTCCGCGTGCGGCGTTCGCGACGAACCAGGCCACCGAGGCGCCGAGGGGAAGCGCCGCCGCGAAGCGGATCGCGTTTCCCGGATCCCACACGCCGACCGACTCCAGCAGGAACGTGGCCACGGTCGGAATGGCCGCCGCCGCGATTACCGCCCGCGTCCGCCGCGCGCCGGCCGGCCACGGAACAAGAAGCAGACCTCCGAGGGCGCCCCCGTACAACCCGGCGCAACGGGCGCAGACCGGCAGCTTGCGCGCCCAGGGGTGGAAGGACCGCTCGGGCAACTGGTGGCAGACCAGGCTCGCGGCAAGGTACGTCCCCGTAGCGGCAAACGCGACGCCGGTGGCCGGGTCCGGGTGCGCCAGGACGTACGGCGCGGCAACGAGCGCGGTGGTCCAGCCGACGACGCCGACCACCACGAGCGCGAGCAGCAGCGTGTGGAAACCCTCAGAGCGCATCGAAATGGGTGAGCCGCTTGAACGCGTCGAGGCGGAAACGGATGTCGTCGCGGTCGAGCGCGAGCAGGCGCCGCAGGCCGAAATCCTCGACGGTGAGCGACGCCATGGCGCTGCCGCAGATCACCGCGCGGGTCACCGCGGCATCCGACCGGTCGCGGGCCGCCGCCAGGTGGCCGACGAATCCCCCGGCGAAAGTATCGCCCGCCCCGGTGGGGTCCGACACCTCCTCGAGCGGCAACCCGGGCGTGGCGAAGAAACCGTCGTCACGCGTCATCAGCACACCATGCTCTCCCCGCTTGATCACGACGCGGCCGGGCCCCATCGAGCGGATCGCACGGGCCGCCTTGACGAGGTTCGCTTCGCCGCTCAACTGGCGCGCCTCTTCGTCATTGATGACGACGGCGTGCACCCTCCGGAGCACCGCCCGAAGCTCTTCCGGAGTCCCTTCGATCCAGTAGTTCATCGTGTCCATCGCGACGAACTCGGGCGCATCGATCTGATCGAGCACCTCCAGCTGCAGGGCCGGGTGGATGTTCGCAAGAAAAACGATGGGACTCGACCGGTACGCCGCCGGGATGTGCGGCCGGAACTCGCTGAAAACGTTCAGATGCGTGTAGATCGTCTCGCGGCTGTTCAGGTCGTGCCCGTACTCGCCCTTCCAGCGGAACGTCTCGCCGGGCACCCGTTGCAGCCCGGCGAGGTCGATCGGCCGACCTTCGAACACGTGCATCTGCTCGCTGCCGAAGTCCTCCCCCACCACCGCGACCAGGCGGACGTCGGTGAAATAAGACGCGGCAACGCTGAAGTACGTGGCGGCACCACCCAGGATGCGCGATGCCTCGCCAAACGGCGTGATGACCGAATCGAACGCGACGGACCCGACGGTCAGAACCGGCTGCCCCATCAGAGGTACTTCCCGATGATCGGCTCGAGCGCGCCCCGTGTCCCCGCCGGGATCGCGTCCGGGCGCGTGATGATGGCGTTGCGAAGGGCGGTCGCGCAAGGGCAGCTCCTGGCGACCGGCAGGTGCGCCGCGACATTGGCGATCGCACGCTGGGCCATCGCGGCATTCGCGTGCAGTATCTCGACGATCATTTCGACCGTCACCTGATCGTGTTCGGGATGCCAGCAGTCGTAGTCGGTGACCAGGGCGAGGGTCGAATAACAGATCTCCGCCTCGCGCGCCAGTTTCGCCTCCTGCAGGTTGGTCATCCCGATGATGTCCATGTTCCACGACCGGTACAACTGCGACTCGGCCAGCGTCGAGAACTGCGGTCCTTCCATGCAGACATACGTCCCACCCCGATGCACGTTGGCGCCCGCCGCCTCCGCCGCGTCCGCCACGACGGCGGCGAGGTCCTGACAGACCGGGTGCGCCAGCGAGACGTGCGCGACGATGCCGTTACCGAAGAACGTGCTGATGCGGCCGCGTGTCCGGTCGAGGAACTGATCCGGGACGACGACGTCCTTCGGCGAGTACCGCTCCTGCAGGCTGCCGACGGCGCTGGCCGACACGATCCACTCGACGCCGAGCGTCTTGAGCGCATAGATGTTCGCCCGGAAATTGAGTTCCGACGGCATCAGGCGATGGCCGGCGCCGTGCCGGGCGAGGAAGGCCATGCGATGGCCGGCGAGCGTCCCGATGACGAGCGGGGCGGACGGATCGCCGAATGGCGTTTCGATCACGCGTTGCTCGCGGCCGGCAAGATCGGCCATGTCGTAGAGGCCGCTTCCCCCAATGACGCCGATCCGGATGGGATCACCGGCGCTCACGACGTCTCCCCCGCCGCCGGCCGCTCCTGCTTCAGTTCGACCAGCACGCCGTGCGCGCTCGACGGATGAACGAAAGCGACCAGCGCGCCTTCCGCGCCGTCGCGGGGGACTTCGTCGATCAGGCGCACTCCCTGCGCGCGCAGGCGTTCGAGCGAGGCCGCAATGTCGTCGACCCGAAGCGTGATGTGATGGAGCCCCGGACCGCGGCGGCCGACGAAGCGCCCGATCGGCGAGTCGTCCGCCGTCGCCTCGAGCAGCTCCAGGGATGCGGAGCCGACCCTCAGAAAGTGCGCGCGCACCCCTTGGGCCGGCACCTCCTCGGTCCCGTCCACGTCGAGACCGAGCGCGGCTCGATAGAAGGCCAGCGCCGCATCGATGTCGCCGACGGCAATGCCGATGTGATCCAGTTCCACGTTCATCCGCTCTTCCTCTCCTGTCCGACGCGCTTCATCCCGACTGCTTCGCCATGTGCCGCATCAACCGCTCCGCCGCGACGTAGGGATCGAGCGCGCGGCTGGCAACCTCATCCACGATCGCGTCGATGCTGCCGCTGGCCGTGATGGCGGCGGTAACCCGTTCCGCGACAATCGCCTCCAGGCGGGCGCGCGCACGGCTGCGCGCTCGCTCCCCGCCACGGCCTCCGTCGGCCACGAAGCGCGCGACCTCCGCCGCCAGCTCCTCGATCCCGTCGCCGGTGGCAGCCGACGTCCGGACCACCTCCGGCTGGGGTGCATCCGGGCGCGCGTCGCGCAGGGCCAGCATGCCCTTGATGTCGGCGACAACGCGGTCGGCGCCCTCGCGGTCCGCCTTGTTGACCACGAAGACGTCGGCGATCTCCATGATTCCGGCCTTGATCGCCTGCACGTCGTCGCCGCCACCCGGGACGGTCACCACCACGGAAACGTCGGCCGTCCGCGAAATGTCGACCTCCGCCTGCCCAACGCCCACGGTCTCTATGAGCACGACCTCGCAACCGGCGGCATCGAGCACCACCAGCGCATCGTACGTGGCGCGGGCCAGTCCGCCCAACTGACCCCGCGTCGCCATGCTGCGGACGAAGACGCCATCGTCGCTGACATGGTCCTGCATCCGGATTCGGTCGCCCAGGATCGCGCCGCCGCTGAACGGGCTGGTCGGGTCGATGGCGAGCACGCCAACCGTCCGGCCCGCGGACCGCCAGAGCGCCGTCAACCGATTCGCCAGGGTGCTCTTGCCCACACCCGGCGCGCCGGTCAGCCCCACCACCAGCGCGCGTCCGGTCCGGGGGAACAGGGCGCCGATCAGCGCCGCCGACTCGGGCGCCTCCCGCTCGACGACGGAGATGGCTCGCGCCACCGCCCGGCGGTCTCCCGCGATGACGGCGGCGGCCAGTTCGGCCGGTCCGGCCGGGGCGGCGTCGGAAGCGGCGGGACGCGGCGGGAACCCGGCAGCGTTGGTCACGAGAGGTAGTGCCGGGCGATGACCAGCCGTTGAATCTCGCTTGTCCCCTCGCCGATCGTGAGCAGCTTCACGTCGCGGAAGAACTTCTCCGCCGGGTAGTCACGAACAAAGCCGTAGCCGCCATGAATCTGGACGCACTCCTCCGCCGCGCGCACCGCCGTCTCGCTGGAATGCAGCTTCGCGATCGATGACTCCCGTGTTGTCGCATGCCCCTGATCCTGTTCGTACGCCGCGCGATAGGTGAGCAGCCGGGAAGCGTCAATCGCCGTAGCGAGATCGGCCAGCTTCCACTGAATCGCCTGGAACGCGGTGAGCGGCTTCCCGAACTGGCGGCGCTGCTTGGCATGGCGCCGCGCCGCCTCGAACGCTCCCTGGGCAAGGCCGACCGCGAGCGCGGAGATCCCGATCCTCCCGGCGTCGAGCACCTGCATCGCATTGACGAACCCGTATCCCTCCCGCCCGAGGAGCGACTCCGCGGGGACGCGGCAATCGTCCAGCCGGGTCTCGGCGGTCGTGCTCGCGCGCATCCCGAGCTTCTTCTCCTTCCGCCCCGCGGAGAGGCCCGGCGCGCCTGCTTCCACCACAAAGGCCGAGATCCCGCGCTGGCCTCTGGCCGGCTCGGTCACCGCCATCACCACCGTCAAACCCGCGATGCCCGCGTGCGTCGTGAACGACTTCGTGCCGTTCAGCAACCACCCGTCTCCATCGCGCACGGCGCGAGCCCGGAGCGCCGCGGCGTCGCTTCCCGCGTCGGGCTCCGTCAGCGCCCAGGCGCCGAGCATCTCGCCACGCGCGAGCGGGCCGAGCCAGCGCTCGCGCTGCGTGTCGGATCCGAACCTGGCGATGTGAGACGCCGCGAGGCCATTATGCGCGGCCACCATCAGTGCAACCGCCGGGTCGACGCGGGCCAGCTCCTCGATGATGATGCAGTACTCGACGGCAGAGAGCTCGGCGCCGCCGTAGCGCACGGGAAACTGCATGCCGAACAGGCCGAGGGCCGCGAGCTTGGGCTGAAGCTCCGGACCGAACGCCTCCGCCTCGTCCCACTCCGTGACGTGAGGTGCTATCTCCCGCTCGGCGAACTCCCGGATCGACTGGCGGGTGATTTGCTCCGCCTCCGTCGGTCGGAAGTCCATCAGGCCGCTGGGCGCCCTTGCGGGCGCGTCCGGCGCCGGCTCCCAGCCACCGGTCTACGCCAGGATGTCGTCGACCACGGTGCCATGAACGTCGGTCAGTCGGAAGTCGCGTCCCTGGTACTCGTACGTCAGTTTCGTGTGATCGATGCCGAGGAGATGCAGCATCGTCGCATGCAGGTCGTGGATGTGGACCGGGTCCCTGACGATGTTGTACGAGAAGTCGTCGGTCTCGCCGTAGCTGATGCCCGGCCGCACGCCGCCGCCCGCCAGCCACATCGTGAAGCAGCGCGGATGATGGTCGCGCCCGTAGGTCTCCTCGGTGAAGACGCCCTGGCAGTAGGCGCTCCGGCCGAACTCGCCTCCCCAGACCACCAGCGTGTCGTCCAGCATGCCGCGGTTCTTCAGGTCGGTGACGAGCGCCGCCTGCGCCTGATCGACGTCCCCGGCCTGCCGCTCGATGCCCTGTGGCAGCCGCGTGTGCTGATCCCACCCGCGGTGGAAGCACTGCACGAACCGGACGTCGCGTTCCGCCAGCCGGCGGGCCAGCAGGCAGTTGCGGGCAAACGTGCCCGGCTTGCGCGAGTCCTCCCCGTACAGATCGAACGTGCTCTCCGGCTCGTCCGACAGATCGGTCAGCTCGGGAACGGAGCTCTGCATCCGGTACGCCATCTCGTACTGCGCGATCCGCGTCGCCGTCTCCGGGTCGCCGAACTCCGCCTCCTTCAGGGTGTTCAATTCACCCAGATCGTCCAGGAAGCGGCGGCGCGTCGCATCGTCGACGCCCGGCGGGTTCGACAGGTAGAGGACCGGGTCGCCGGTCGACAGGAACTTCACTCCCTGGTAGCGGGTCGGCAGGAAACCGCTTCCCCATAGTCGATCGTAGAGCGGCTGGCCGGTCTGGGCCGAGCCCTTCGAGACCATGGCGACGAACGTCGGCAGATCGGCGTTCATCGAACCCAGCCCATAGGAGAGCCACGCGCCGATGCTCGGCCGGCCGGCGAGTTGCGCGCCGGTCTGGAAGAAAGTGATCCCGGGGTCGTGGTTGATCGCCTCGGTGTGCAACGAGTGGACGAAGCAGAGATCGTCGACGATCCGCGCCGTGTGTGGCATGAGCGAGCTGACCCATGTGCCGGACTGCCCATGCTGCGTGAAGGGATACTTCGACGGGACCAGCGGAAAGCTGGTCTGGCCGGCCGTCATCGTCGTCACCCGCTGGTTGCCGCGGACCGACGGTGGGAGATCCTCTCCCACCATCCGCGCCAGCGCCGGCTTGTAGTCGAACAGCTCGTGCTGGGACGGCGCCCCCGACATGAAGAGGTAGATCACCCGTTTCGCCCTGGGCGCGTAGTGCGGCAGCCCGGGCAGCGCGCCGCCCCCCGCGCCGCCGGCCGGCGGCGCGACGGGCGCCTGCGCGAGCAGGTCCTGGCCGAAGAGGGTCGCGAGCGCGGCCGAACCTATGCCGGTGCTTGCCAGTTCAAGAAACCGCCGCCGAGACAGCCACCGTTCCAGTGCTTCGTCCATCGTGGGCTATTCCTTCGTAATGGTGCCGTCGAAGTTCAGGAGCAGGTTCGCCACCATCGTGTAGGAGGCAAGCTCCGCCACGTCGAGCGTCTCGTCGCGCGGCGACTCGCCCTGGGTCACCAGCGCGAGCGCCGCTTCCCGATCCGCCTGGTAGCGGTCGAGATGCCGCCCGAAGCCATTCACGAGGATTGCTTCGGCTTCCGGCCGCGGCCGGTGCGCGGTGACCAGATAGTGCGCCCAGCCGATCCTCTCTTCGGGCGACACGCCTCCTTCGGTCATCATCCGTTCGGCCAGGCGGCGCGCCGCCTCCACGTAAGTCACGTCGTTCATCAGGTTGAGCGCCTGCAGCGGCGTGTTGGTCCGCCCGGTGCGGACAATGCAGGTCTCGCGTGTCGATGAATCGAACGTCATCATCGCCGGCGGGCCGAGCGTTCGCTTCCAGAACGTGTAGAGGCTGCGCCGGTACAGGTCGTCTCCCTCCGAGGGCTCGTAGGAACCGTAGCCGCCCTCCACGACCTCGTCCCAGAGGCCCTCCGGTTGGTACGGCTTGACCGACGGCCCGCCGAGGCGCTCGGCCAGCAGGCCGGAAACCGCGAGGGCCTGATCGCGAATCATCTGCGCCGGGAGCCGCAACCGCGGTCCGCGAGCCAGCCGGCGGTTCTCGGGATCGGCCTCCCACGCTTCCGGGGTGACATGCGACGCCTGCCGGTAGGTGGCGCTCGTGACGATCAGTCGCTGCATCGCCTTGATGTCCCACCCGGAATCGATGAACGACGTGGCGAGCCAGTCGAGCAGCTCGGGATGACTCGGGTACTCGCCCTGCGTGCCGAAGTTCTCCGCCGTCTTCACGAGGCCGGTTCCGAAGTACTGCTGCCAGAAACGGTTCACGGTGACACGGGCGGTGAGCGGATGGTCAGGAGCGACCAGCCAGCGGGCGAACGTCAGGCGGTTCGCTTCCTCACCCGCGGGCAGCGGCGGCAGCACCGCGGGAACGCCCGGAAAGACCTCCTCCGCCGGGTTGTCGTAGGCGCCCCGCTCCAGTCGGAAAGTGGGACGCCGCTCGGCCATCTCCTCCATCACCATCACGGTCGGGAAGCTGGCCCAGAGCGCCTCGCGCTCCCGCTCCAGCATGGCGACGGCGGCGTAGGCCTCCCGCACGTCCGGCGGGGCGTACTGATCGAAGAACGCGAGCCGGAGCTTCTCCGTCTGGCTGGCGGACCGGTCGGCCGGCGGGATCGCGGCGATCTCGCCGAGCGCCTCGCGCGTCGCAACAACCGCCGCTTGCTCCGGCGTCAGCGCCGCGCCGTAGATCCGCACGTCGTCAATCGCGCCATCGAACCGGGGCTTGTCCGATCCGCTCGCGCCGATCCGGAGCGGATAGCGCTGCGGCATCCGGTTCCCCACCAGGTCGAGAAGCCCCTCCAGCTCCTGCGGCACGCCATCGACGTAAACCGCCATGCCTTCCGGGGTCTTCGAGCCATCGTGGCTCGCGACGACATGCTGCCACTCCCCGAGGCGAACCGGAGCCACCGTCTCGGCCGCCACACCGTCGTCGAGGACACGCGTCGACATGTTCAGTCGCAGCTTGCCCGCCTCAAGATAGAGACCCCAGCCAACTTCACCCTGATCGCCGGCCGACGCGCGCGAGGCAATCACGCCGTCAGCGGCCTCCGGGCGGATCCAGGCCGCGATGGTGAATGGGTCGTCGTAACCCACGTCCGGATGCGCACCAGCGTTGACGTAGCGCTCGCCGTCGAAGGCGAACGCCGAATCCCGCGGTCCGTCGACGAAGCGGGGCGTCCCCTCCTCCAGGACGGCGGACACGTCTTCGGGGCTTCTCGCCGCGGCGATGTCACCGTCGAACGGATGGTGGGCCAGCAGGTCGTCCCGGAGCACCCAGTCGAGCGGCCCCGCTTCGGCAAGGGAAGCCTCCCACGCCGCCCGCGCCTCGGCCGTCTCCGCATCGAGTGCCGCCAGGGCTTCGCGCGCCTCCACCAGCTTGGCGTCGAGCGCAGCGATCTCTTCTTCCTGTTCCGCCGTCGGCGCGGTGATCAGCGGCGGCGAGTTGACGTACTTGAAGCCCTTGCCCCGCTCCGGGATGTTGTTGAAGTGCGCGATCACCTCGTAGAACTCGCGCTGCGAGACGGGATCGAACTTGTGATCGTGACAGCGTGCGCACCCGAGGGTCAGGCCGAGCCAGATCGTCGAGGTGGTCTCGACGCGGTCGACGGCGTATGCCACGAGGAACTCCTCCGGAACGATCCCACCCTCGCTGTTCAGGCTGTGGTTCCGGTTGAACGCGGTGGCAATGCGTTGATCGCTCGTCGCGCTCGGCAGCATGTCTCCCGCGATCTGCTCGATGGTGAACTGATCGAACGGCATGTTGGCGTTGTAAGCGTCGATCACCCAGTCGCGCCAGCGCCACATCGATCGCTCGCCGTCGGTCTGGTAACCGTTGGTGTCCGCGTAACGCGCCGCATCGAGCCACTCGCTCGCCATCCGCTCGCCGTAGCGCGGCGATGCGAGCAGTCGATCAACCGCCTGCTCGTACGCGTCTGCCGCGTCGTCATTCAGAAAGGCCGCCAGATCGGCCGGACTGGGCGGGAGGCCCGTCAAGTCGAGAGACACGCGCCGCAGCAGCGTCGCGCGGTCCGTTTCGGACGCGGGTCTCAGGTCCTCGGACTCGAGCCGGGCGAGGACGAACCGGTCGATCGGATTGCGTGACCAATCGGCATCCGCCACCGGGGGAAGCTCGGGTCGCTCGGGCGGAATGAACGCCCAGTGCGGCCGCCATTCCGCACCCTGATCAATCCAGAGGCGTATCGTCTCCACCTGGTCGTCGGTAAGCGGATCGGCGCCCTGCGGCATCCGAAGACGCGCGTTCCGATGGGTCAGACGCTGGAACAGGCTGCTCGCCTCGGCATCCCCCTCGACGATGACCGGCCCTCCCAGGCGGCCCCGGTCTTCGAACCAGCCCTCGCGCGTATCGAGGCGGAGCCCCCGCTGCCGGGTCGCCTCGTCCGGCCCGTGGCAGGCGAAGCAGTTCTCCGAGAGAACCGGACGCACCTCGCGCTCGAAGTCGACCACCCGTTCGGGCCGGGCATCCTGCTGCGCGCCAAGCTCCGGCGCAGGCAGAGCACCGAGCGCCAGCAACGCAAGGACGGCGGTCAGGACACCACTTCGGAGTGCCACTTTCATCCTCATCCTCCCGGAAGACGGAACACCCGAACGATACGAAACATGGTCGGGATGACTGGATTCGAACCAGCGACCCCCTGACCCCCAGTCAGGTGCGCTACCAGGCTGCGCCACATCCCGACGAACTCACCTACGGCGACGCGCGCCGGCGCTTCCGCGGCGCACCGCCCTTCCCCGGCCGCGCCGGCGCGCCGCGCGCGGCGGGGGACAATGCCGCCGCCGCTTTCGACGCCGCCGCCGCGGTCGATCCCGCGGGACCGTTCCGCCCCTCCACGACATCGGACGAGAGGGACGTCAGAATGGCCCGCAAGTCCGCCTTCACCGCGGTGATCCGCTCGCGGGCCTTCTGCCCCAACAGATCCTCCAGCGGCAAGTGCTCGACGGACGCCTCGGGCGCTTCCTCTGCCCCAAGCTTGCGCCGTGCCGCTCCAAGCGTCAACCCCTCTTCGAGAAGCAGGCGCTTGATCGACAACACCAGTTCGATGTCGACCTTCCGGTAAACACGGCCGCCGTTCGGCGTCGACTCCCCCAGCTTCGGAAACTCCCTCTCCCACGACCTAAGGACGAAGGGTTGCACCTTCGCCAGGGCACACACTTCCGACGCCTTGAAGAGCGGGCGATCCGGAATCTCGACGGCTGCCACGGTCTCGCGACAATTCTACATGTCTCGCCGGGTCTTCAGCGGCGCCCGGACGCGCGTTGGCGCCGGGCGCGCGCCCGGACGCGGATGGGTGAGCCCTCGAAGCCGAACGCCTGGCGAAGATGATTGCGCAGATAGCGCTCGTACGAGAAATGGAAGCGCGTGGCCACGTTCGTGAAGAAGACGAACGTCGGGGGCCGCACCGCCACCTGTGTCGCGTACAGGATCCTCACCTCTCGCTTGCCCGGACTCGCCGGGCGGTGACGCGCCGTGATGCGTTGCACCACCCGGTTCAGCTCCGCCGTCCCCACGTGCGTCGCACGGGCCGCGGCCACGTCGGCCGCACGCTCGAGAACCCGCACCGTCCGCTCCCCGGTCAGCGCGGAAACATGCAGGATTGGCGCGAAACGCGCGAAACGGAGCGCATCGCGCAAATCCGCATCGTACGTTCGGTAGTAGCCAGGGCCCTTCTCCTTCACCAGATCCCACTTGTTGGCGACGAGGACGACGCCGCAGCCCGCCTCTTCCGCCGCGCCCGCAATCGCGGCGTCCTGTTTCGTGATCGGCGCGGAAGCGTCGATCAGCAGGACCGCAACGTCTGCGCGCGCGAGGGCCCGGCGCGCCTGCAGGACGCTGACCGCCTCCACGCGTCCGGACTGCGCGACCCGGCCGGGACGTCGGATGCCGGCCGTGTCGACCAGGCGGATGCGCCGCCCGTGCCAGGCGAGCACCGTATCGACGGCATCGCGCGTAGTGCCGGCCAGCTCGCTCACCAGCATCCGGTCCTCGCGCAGGAGCCGGTTGACGAGCGACGACTTGCCTACGTTCGGACGGCCGACAATCGCCACGCCGGTCTCGGTCGGATCGCGGCCAGCGGTTGCATCCGAATCGTCCGGCGCCACCGTCCGATCATGTTCGGAACCCCGCCTGGAACGGGCGGGGCGGAATGACGGCGGCAGCCGCTCCACGACCGCATCGAGCAGGTCTCCGACGCCGAGGCCATGCTCGGCCGCGATCGGAAGCGCCGGCTCCACGGCCAGTGGGGCGAACGCCGCCACCACGCCGGCATCGCGCTGATCGTCCACCTTGTTCACCGCGAGAACGAGCGGCGCGGCGGCGCGGCGGGCCCGCGCCACCACCTCCTCGTCCGCCGGCACGAGACCATCGCGGGCATCGACCAGGACGACGATCACGGCGGCGGTGTCGAGCGCGCCAAGGCCCTGTGCGGCCACCGCACCGTGCAGGGGATCCTCGCTGGCGCCGAACAGTCCGCCGGTGTCAAGCAGATCGACCGTCGTGCCGAGCCATTCGACGGGCTGGCGCATTACGTCGCGCGTCGTCCCCGCGATGGGCGTTACGATGGCGCGACGCTCGCCCGTCAGGCGGTTGAAGAGGGTCGACTTGCCAACGTTGGGACGGCCGGCGAGAACGACACGCGGACGGCGCTCTTGTATGATGGTGCTCCATTCTGATCCGACCACACGCCATGATCAAGGCTGACCTCGTCAACCGCGTGTCGCAGGCCGCCGCCATCACCAAGCAGCAGTCCGAGCGGGCGGTGGAGACGATGCTCAACGCGCTCAGCCACTCGCTGCAGCGCGGTGAACGGATCGAGCTTCGCGGGTTCGGCGTTTTCTCGGTGCGTCCGCGGAAACGGGGCATCGGTCGCAACCCGCGCACGGGGCAGGAGGTCCGAATCCCGCCCGGGCGAACCATCCGATTCAAGCCGGGCAAGGACCTCCAGGACATAGGGACCTGACCGAGCCGATCGCCGTCCCGTTTCCGGAAGCGCCACCGCCGCCGCCGCCCGTGCGCCGCCGCCCGCGCTTGATTCATGCGGCGCTGTTTCTCGCCACCGTTACCAGCACCATGTACGTCGGGAGCGGCCACTACGCAGGCTTCATGTCCGACTTCACGCGCGATCCGCCGGCCGTCTCGTTTCTCGACGGCGCCTGGTACAGCCTGACCATCCTGGCGATCCTGGGCGTGCACGAAATGGGTCACTACCTGGCGTGCCGCTACTACCGAATCGACGCCTCGCTGCCGTACTTCCTCCCTGCGCCGCTCCTGACCGGCACCATCGGCGCCTTCATCCGGATCCACGGCCGCATTCCCACCAAACCCATCCTGTTCGACGTCGGCGCGGCAGGGCCGATCGCGGGCTTCGTCGTAGCCGTGCCGGCGCTCTTCCTCGGCATCGCGCTTTCACGCGTGACGCCGCTGCCGGAGAACGGCGCCGGAGTTCTCACACTGGGCGAGCCCCTCCTGTTCCAGGGCGCCGCCTGGCTGATCTGGGGACCGATTCCGGAGGGGCACTCCATCAACCTCCACCCGATGGGCTTCGCCGCCTGGTTCGGCCTGCTCGCTACCGCGCTCAACCTCTTCCCCATCGGCCAGCTCGACGGGGGGCACATCGCCTACGCGGCGCTCGGACCGCGTTCCACCGCCATTACCCTCGGCACCGTTGCCATCGTCATTGCATTGACTTTCGTCTCCGCGAGCTGGATTGTCTGGGCCATCCTGATGGTGTTGATGCTGATTCTGGCCGGGCCGCGGCATCCACGCACCCTCGACGAGCACATTCCGCTCGATCCGGTCCGCCAACGTGTCGCACTCGCCGCCGCGGCGATCTTCATCGTCTGCTTCACGCCGACACCACTTGAATTCGGCGGCTGACTGCGCGCCCCGGTGCGCCGGCCTCCAGGCCGGCAAGAGAACAACAGTCGATGCCGGCGTGGACGCCGGCGCACTGCTGGCTTCTACAGCAGGTTCACGGGATCGACATCCACCGTGACGCGGCGGCGCAGGTCGGGGCGGGCATCGAGAGCGGCGCGAACCGCCTGCCTCATCGCCGGTCGCGCGTTGCCCTTCAGGAAAACCTGCGCGCGGTGCTGGCCGCGGAGGCGAGCGAGAGGCGCGACCGCGGGACCGAGCACGCGTACGCGGGAACCGACGCTTCGACGGATCAGCGTGGCCAGGGCGCCGGCGTCCTCCATCGCCGCGCCGAGCGAGCGGCCGCGGACAACGGCGTTCACCATCGACACGACCGGCGGATAGCGCAGGTGGTCGCGGTAACGCATTTCCTCCTCGAAGAACGGCTGATACGCCTGGCCGCACGCGTGCACGACGGCGTAGTGCTCCGGGTGGAACGACTGCACGATTGCCACGCCGCGGCGGTCGCCCCGCCCCGCGCGGCCGGCGACCTGGGTCAGCAACTGGAAGGTGCGCTCCGCCGCCCGGAAGTCGGCCAGACCGAGGCCGACATCGGCGGAAATCACTCCCACCAGCGTCACGTTCGGAAAGTCGTGCCCCTTGGCGATCATCTGCGTACCGACCAGTACGTGGATCGCTCCGTCACGGAAGTCGGCGAGGAGCGAGGCCAGCGCGCCGCGCCGGCGGGCCGCGTCGCGATCCAGGCGGGCCACCCGGGCAGACGGGAACTGTTCGGCCACTTCGGCTTCGATCCGTTCCGTACCGAAACCGACCGCCTCGAGGTACGGACCGGCGCAGTGGGCGCAGGTGTCCGGGCGGCGGACGCTGTAGTTGCAGTAGTGGCACCGGACGCGGTCCGCGGCGCGGTGAAGGGTCAGCGAGACGCTGCAGTTGGGGCACTCGAACGTCCGGCCGCACGATCGGCAGAGCATGGCGGCTGCGAAGCCGCGCCGGTTCAGCAGGACCAGGGCCTGCTCGCCCCGGTCAAGCGTCCCCCCAAGCGCCTCGCGGAGCGGGCGGCTCAGCACCGTATCGGGGCCGCTGTCCGCCACCTCTCTCCGCATGTCGACGACGCGCACGTCGGCCAGCGGGCGCCGATGCACCCGCTCGTCCATCGTGACCAGGTGGTACTTGCGCCGCGCCGCGTGGTGCGCGCTTTCCAGTGACGGTGTCGCCGACCCGAGCACCACCAGGGCGCAAGCCGCCTGGGCCCGGACGATCGCGACGCTGCGGGCGTGATAGCGGGGATTCCCATCCTGCTTGTAGGACGCGTCGTGCTCCTCGTCGACGACGACGAGACCGAGGCGGTCGAGCGGCGCAAAGACCGCCGAGCGCGTCCCGACGACGACATCTACGGCGCCGTTCCGGATCCGGTGCCACTGATCGTGGCGCTCGCCGTCGGAGAGGCCGCTGTGTTGAATCGCGACCCGTTCGCCGAACGCATCGCGGAACGCCGCCGCCACGGCCGGCGTGAGTGCGATTTCCGGAACCAGCGCCAGCGCGCGGCGGCCGGCGGTCACGACGTCGCGCGCGAGGCGCAGGTACACCTCGGTCTTGCCGCTGCCGGTGACGCCGCGCAGGAGGGCCACGTCGAACGCGTTCCGCGCCGCGAGGGGCCCGAGCGTGTCGAGCGCCGCGCGCTGGCCGGCCGTCAGACGGCGCACCGCGGCGGAGCGGGGCGGATACGCCAGCTCCCGCGGCAGGGCGCCCGCTCCCGGCGCGAAAGGGTCGCGGTCTACGCGGCGCAGATCGACCGTCACCAGGCCGCGCTGCCGGAGACGCGCGACGACCGTGTTGTCCACACCGGCCGCGGCGAGGGCGCTGGCCGGCAGGCCCTCCGTTCCTGTTACGGCGAGACGATCGAGGCCATCGCGCTGGCGCGGTCCGAGGCGCGGGCGGATGGGCGGAGCCGCGCCCGGCGGGCGCCCGGGCCGGGCCGGCGAATCGCCCGGCGGCGCAGCGAGCGCGGCGAGACCCGCGGGAGTGATGCGTACGACCCGTTGCGTGCGGAAGCCGGCCGCGCCCCGGCGACCATCCGTCGACCGTGACGCAAGCGGCGGCAGGGCGGTGGCAATGGCCTCGCCGGCGCCGCAGACATAGTAGTCGGCCACCCACAGCGCGAGCCGGACGACGTCGAGCGGCAGGTAGGGCGCTTCATCCAGGATCTCGACCAGATCCCGCACGTCACCGTCCGGGGGTGTCCCGGACGGGGTCTCGCCCCGGCCGTCGGGCTCCGGCACCACGCAGCCGATGACCGTGCGCCGACCGAGCGGAACGCGGACACGCGCGCCGGCGGGCGGCGGCGGCATGCCTGCCGGCACCCCGTACGTAAGCGGAGGGAGGAACGGCACCGGCACCGCGACCGACACCAGACGGGGCATCAGCCGCGGAGGATCGACTGGACCCGCTGCATGTCTTCCCAGACGTCCCGCTTCCGGTCGGGACTCCGAAGAAGGTACGCGGGGTGGAATGTCGGGACCAGTTGCGCGCCCCGACACGCGTAGAGCCGGCCACGCGCTCTAGAAATGGCGATGGAATCGTCGCCGAGCAGGGTCTTCACCGCAAAAGACCCGAGCGCCACGATCACGCGTGGTGCGATCACGTCGATCTGGGCGTAGAGGAACGGCCGGCAGGTCTCGATCTCGTCCGGCTCGGGGTTGCGGTTCTCGGGCGGCCGGCACTTGATCACGTTGGCGATGTAGACATCCTGGCGCCGCAGGCCAATCGCCTCGATGATCCGGGTCAGGAGCTGCCCGGCCCGACCGACGAATGGCTCACCCTGCAGGTCCTCGTCGCGTCCCGGGGCCTCCCCCACGAACATCAGATCGGCTTCCGGGTTCCCCACCCCGAACACCAGGTGCCTCCGGCCGCCGTGGAGCTTGCAGCGGGTGCAGTCGCCCAGCTCGTGGCGGACCGCCGCGAGGCGCTCAGCCGCCGTTGCACCTTCCGGCACGACCACCGGCTCGTCGAGGAACGACGCCGCCTGCGGGGCGGCGATCGGCTCGAGTTCGCCCGGCCCGGGCTCGCTCGCTTTGGATGGCGGCGAAGTGGCGCCGGAGCTGCCGGCCTCAACCGGCTCGCTCGTCGCCCGCGCCGCCGCATCGGCGGGACGGTCGCGCCACGCCGGATCCCGGCTGACGCCGGCAACGCCGAGCGCACGATAGTACGCCAGGTGTGCGGCGACCTGTTCCCGCCGGTTGCGCTGGTCGCGGTCGGACACGATGGGACTACGACGGGACGGCCGCCGTCCGCGCCGCGAGACGCGCATCGATCCGGTCGAGGACGATCCGGGCGAGATCGTGCTTCGACCGGAGCGAAACTGGCTCGACGCCATCCGCGCTCACCAGGTGGGCCGCGTTGGTCTCCGTGCCGAAACCCGCGCCTGGCGCCGTGACGTCGTTCGCCACGATGAGATCGACCTGCTTCGCGTTCAGCTTCTCCTGGGCGTGGTCGATGACATCCTGCGTTTCCGCCGCGAAGCCAATCAGGATCGGTTTGGGCCCGCCACCGCGGCGTGCGCCCAGGTCAGCCAGGATGTCCGGTGTCCGGCGGAGTTCCAGCACCAACTCGCGGTCGCGCTTCTTGAGCTTCGCCGCACTTGCGCCGGCGGCCGGCGTGTAGTCGGCGACCGCCGCCGCCATCACTACGGCATCGACGGCTTCGCCGGCGGTCAGGCGCATCACCGCCTCGTGCATCTCCGCCGCGCTCCTGACCGCGAATCGCTCCACGCCGGCGGGCGGCGGCAGTTCGGTCGGGCCCGACACGAGCAGCACCCGCGCGCCCCGCGCCGCCGCCTCGGCCGCCACCGCATGGCCCATCCGACCGGTCGACCGGTTGCCGAGGAAACGGACCGGATCGATGTCCTCGCAGGTCGGTCCGGCCGTCACGAGCAGGGCGCGCCCCGCCCACTCGCGGCGGCCGCGCAGCACGACGTCGGCCGCCTCGACGATCTGTTCCGGCTCGGCCAGGCGTCCCTTGCCGACCCAGCCGCAGGCGAGATACCCCTCCCCCGGATCGACGAAGCGCACGCCCCGATCGGCCAACGTCCGAAGGTTCGCTTGCACTGCCGCGTGCCCCAGCATGTTGGTGTTCATCGCCGGGGCGAGCAGCACCGGGGCCGTGGTGGCGAGGTAGAGGGAAGAGAGGAAATCGTCGGCCACTCCGCCGGCGAACTTGCCAATCACGTTCGCGGTGGCCGGCGCCACCAGCAGCAGGTCCGCGTCGGTGGCGAGCGCGATGTGATCGATATCGGCGTTTACGCCGGGTGCGAACTGATCGGTCGCGACGCGGCGCTTCGTGATCGCCTCAAACGTGAGAGGGCCGACGAACCGTTGCGCGTTGGCGGTCATCACGGCCGCCACATCGTGTCCCCTCTGCTGGAGACCGCGCGCCACCTCGACCGCCTTGTAGGCGCCGATGCCGCCGCTGACACCGAGTGCGACCAGCGCCATGGTCAGTCGTCCTCGACACGTCGGCCCGGCCGGTGGAACGTGTCGGCGACCACGCGAACCGTGTCGGCCATCGCCGCCGCGGACGACCGCTCGGCCAGGACTATCTGGCGGAGTCGCTCGACGCAGTCGTCGATGTCGTCGTTCACCACGACATAGTCGTAGTCGCCGCTCATTTCCACCTCTCGGCGCGCCGTCTCGAGGCGTCGAGCCAAGTCCTCCGGCGACGCGCCAGCCGTCCGCGCGTGCAAACGCCGTTCCAGTTCGCTGAATGACGGCGGCAGGATGAAGATGCCGACCGCGTCGACCCGCGATCGCACCTGCCGGGCTCCCTGCACGTCGATCACCAGCACGACATCGCGTCCCGCCGCGCGGTGCCGTTCGGTGTCCGCCGCGCCGGTGCCGTACAGGCGGCCGAACACCTCCGCCCACTCGAGGAACGCGCCAGCGTCGATCATCTCCCGGAAGTGCGACGCCTCGACAAAATTATAGTCAACACGGTCGACCTCCCTCGGACGCATCGGGCGGGCGGTGTACGAACGTGACCGCACCAGACCGGGCACCAGCTCCACCAGCCGATCCACCACCGTCGTCTTTCCGGTGCCGGAAGGAGCCGAGACGATGAACAGCCTTCCACGACGCGACACTACCGCTCACTCCACGTTCTGGACCTGCTCACGCAACTTCTCCAGCTCGGCCTTGGCATCAACCACCAGCACTGGCGTGTCGCCGCCGTCCGCCTTCGATCCGATCGTGTTCACTTCGCGGTTCATTTCCTGCAACAGAAAATCGAGCTTGCGTCCACACGGCTCGGGACCCCGCGCCAGCGACGCCCAGTGCGCCACGTGAGCGTCCAGCCGCGTGAGTTCTTCCGCGATGTCCGAGCGCGCCGCGAAGCGGACCACCTCCTGCGCGACGGCGGACGGATCCGTCGCCACATCGGGCGCCAGTTCCGCAACACGTGCCGTCAACCGCTCCCGGAGCGCGGCCTCGCCTGCCGCGGCGGCCGCCGCCATCCGTTCGATCAGCCCGGCGAGCGCGGCGAGGCGGCGATCGAGGTCCGCCGCGAGATGCTCCCCTTCCGTCTGGCGCATCGCGTCGAGCTCCGCGACCGCCTCGTCGACGGCGTCACGCACGACGCCGTTCACCGCCTCGGCTTCTCCCTCCGGCGGGAGTTCCGTAACGGTGACAACGCGCGGAAACGCCAGCAACTCGCCCGCCGTCCAGCCGGCGCGGGTCGCGCCCGCAACGTCGGGGCGTCCGGCCGCCGAGAGAAGCGCGGCGATCAACCTCTCGTCCACCCGCACGTCAACCGGCGGCGCATCGGCCAGTGCGGTCGAGACAGTTACCTCGACCCGCCCTCGGGCGACACGCTCGCGGACCTGCTCGCGGATTGCCGATTCCAGTGCGAGCAAGGGCGACGGCACGCGGACCTGGACATCGAGATAGCGATGATTGACGCTCCGCGCGGTGACGCGGACTCTCAGACCGTCCGCCTCGCGCGTGAGCGACGCGAAACCGGTCATGGAGCGAATCACGCGACCACCGTCCCGTCCGGCGCCCGCGCCCCGCTGGCGGACCGGCCAAAGATCTGCTTGGCGTACAACCTGGCGTAGTGGCTCTCCGGATCGGCAAGCAGATCCTCGTGCCGGCCAGTCTCCACCACGCGGCCGCCATCCACGACGATGATCGCGTCCGCCCGGCGAATCGTCGACAGGCGGTGCGCAATGACGAACGACGTGCGGTCCTTCAGCAGGTGAATCAGTGCATCCTGCACGAGAAGCTCCGACTCGGCGTCGAGCGACGAAGTCGCCTCGTCCAGGATGAGGATCGGCGCGTTGCGAAGCAGGGCCCGCGCGATAGCGAGCCGCTGGCGCTGCCCCCCCGACAGGCGCTGACCCCGCTCGCCGATCGTCGTGTCGTAGCCGTGGGGCAACTCCTCGATGAACTCGTGGGCGTTAGCCGCGCGAGCCGCCGACTCGATGGCGGCTCGTCCGGCGCCCGGCGCACCATAGGCGATGTTGTTGGCGATCGTGTCGTCGAAGAGGATCGTCTCCTGCGTCACGATGCCGATGCTCGCGCGCAGCGACGACAGGGTGACATCCCGAATGTCGACGCCGTCAATCAGGATCGCGCCGGCCGTCACGTCGTAGAAACGCGGAACCAGGTTGACCAGCGTCGTCTTGCCCGCCCCGCTCAGGCCGACGATCGCCGCCGTGCGCCCGGCCGGGACATCGAAGGAGATCCCGCGCAGAACCTCCTCGCCCTCCGCGTCGTCGTAGACGAAGCCGACATCGCGGAACGCAATGCCGGAGCGGACCGGCGCCAGGGGCCGGGCATCCGGCCGTTCCCGCACTTCGCTGTCGGTGTCCATCACCTCGAATACACGCTCGGACGCCGCGTACGCCTGCTGAACGTTGGCATTGACCCGGCTGAGCTTCCTGACCGGCCCGTACATCAGGAGCAGCGCGCTGACGAAAGCCACGAAGTCACCCGTCGACATCGCCCCGCTACGGATCCGGGTCGAGCCGTACCAGAGGACGAAAACAACACCGACGGCGCCAATCAGCTCCATCAGGGCCGGCAGCGCCGACAGCGTGCTCGCCACCTTCATCGTGATCCGGTAAGTGGCCTGGGATGCGCGGATGAAGCGTCCCCCTTCGAATCCCTCGGCGGAGAAAGCCTTGACGATCCGATGCCCGGAAAACGCCTCCGCGGTGATGTGCGACAACCGCTCCAAGGCCTCCTGTGTCCGACGCGTGGTCCGTCTCACCCGTTGGCCGAGGCGCACAAGGGGATAAACGACGAGCGGCGCGCAACAGATGGAGACAAGAGCCAGCCGCGCGTCAATCCAGACGAGCACGCCCGCGAGCACCAGCACCGTGATCGACTCGCGCAGCAGGTCTCCCGCCGTCTCGGAGAGCACCTGCTGGATCCGCATGATGTCGTTGCTCATCCGCGACATCAGGCCGCCAGTTGTATGGCGCGAGAAGAAGCTGGCCGACTGATCGAGGATGTGGCGGAACAGTCCGTCACGCAGGTCGCGCACGACGCGCTGGCCGACGTCGGTCATCAGGTAGGCGGAGCAGTACCCGCCTATCCCCTTGGCCAGGGTGAAGCCGAGGATGCCGGCCGCGATTACTCCGAACTGCACTCCATCGCTCAGCGCATCGGCGACCAGCACCTCGTCGACGATCGGCTTCAGGAGCCAGACCAGTGCGCCCTGCGCCGCGGCGTAGACGGCCATCCCGGCCACCGCGCCGATGAACCGCACGCGGTGCGGTCTTGCATAACGGGCGAGCCGGAGCATCGGATGCAACCGGTCACCTCCCGATCGAGTGATACGTGAATCCCTCGGCGCGCATCTGCTCCACGGCGTAGATGTTCCGCCCGTCGAAAATGACCGGCTGGCGCATCAACGATCGCATTCGGCCGAAGTCGGGCTCGCGGAACTCGTTCCATTCGGTCACGATGGCGAGCGCATCGGCGGCCTGGAGCGCGTCGTAGCTGTGCGGCGCATACACGATCCGGTCACCGAAGATCGCGCGGGCGGTCTGCTCCGCCTCCGGGTCGTACGCCTGTACGCGCGCGCCGGCATCGAGCAGACCCGAGATTGTCGGAATCGACGGCGCCTCGCGCATGTCGTCGGTGCGCGGCTTGAACGCCAACCCCCAGACGGCGATGGTCTTTCCCTCCAGCGACCCGAAGTGCTCGCGGACCTTGGCGACTATTCGCAGCTTCTGCGTGTCGTTGACCGCTTCGACCGCCTCGATGATGCGGCAGTCGTAGCCGGCGTCACGCGCCGAGTTGACCAACGCGCGCACGTCCTTGGGAAAACAACTGCCCCCGTAGCCGATCCCGGGAAAGAGGAACGAGCTGCCGATCCGGCGGTCCGTAGCGACGACGCCCCGCACTTCGTCCACATCGGCTCCGACCAGCTCGCAGACATTGGCGATCTCGTTCATGAACGACACGCGGGTCGCCAGCATGGCGTTCGCCGCGTACTTGCTCAACTCGGCGCTTGCGCAGTCCATCACCAGGATCGGCGCGCCGGTCCGGGTGAAGGGCGCATACAACTGCCGCATCAACGTCGCCGCCCGATCGTCCTCGGCGCCGACCACCACTCGGTCGGGCCGCATGAAATCGTCGATCGCCGCCCCCTGCTTCAGAAACTCCGGATTGCTGACGACGCTGAACGGCTCGTCGGTCTCGGCCGCCATCGCTTCACGCACTCGCCGGGCGGTGCCCACCGGCACGGTGCTCTTCGTGACGACGACGGTGTACCCGCGAAGCGCCCTTGCCACGGCGCGAGCCACCTCCAGAACATGCGTCAGATCGGCCGATCCATCCTCCCCCGGCGGCGTCCCGACAGCAATGAAGACCAGTTGCGCCTCCCGGACGGCGCCGGCAAGCATCGTCGTGAAGTGGAGGCGCTTCTCCGCCCGGTTGCGGCGGACCAGCTCCTCGAGGCCGGGTTCGTAAATGGGGATTTCCCCCCGGTCGAGCATGGCGATCTTCGCCGCGTTGTTATCGACACAGGCCACTTCGTTACCGTTTTCGGCCAGACACGCCCCCACCACCAGACCGACATACCCGCTTCCAACCACCGCCAGTTTCATCGACCGTCCATCCTCCGCGCACGCCGGGCCGCCTCGCCGTACCCAGGCGACCAGATGGTACCATCGCGGCCAGCGTGCGCGTCCTGATCGACTATCGGCCGGCCCTCCGTCGACGGACAGGGGTGGGCGAATTCGTGCACCAGGCGGTCGGCGCACTTTCCCGCCTCCCGACATCGGACGATGCCGGCGAACGGGTCGAATTGACCGTCTTCAGCGCCTCCTGGCGCGACCGCCTCGCCGATAGCGCCGATCCGCTTCCCGACGGGGTCGGATGGATTGACCGGCGCATTCCGTTCCGGACGCTGAACCGTGCGTGGCGCCGGATGGAGTGGCCGCCGATCGAGATGCTCGCCGGCAGCGCTTTCGACGTGGTGCACTCCCCCGAACCCCTCCTGATCCCGTCGCGCGACGCGGCGTGCGTGGTCACCATCCATGACCTCGACTTTCTCGATCACCCGGAACGGACCGAGCGCGAAGCGCGCCGTGACTACCCGCGACTCGTGCGACAGCATGCCCATCGGGCCGACCGCATCGTCGTCCCGTCGGCATGGACCGCGGGCGAGGTGGCCCGGCGCCTGGAAGTGCCGCCCGGACGGATCGCAATCTGCCGCCATGGCGCACCCGACCTCGCCCCGCGCGCCTCGATCCCGGCGGACGGGCACCTGCTCTTCGTGGGCACCCTGGCGGCGCGCAAGAACGTCGCCGGCCTGATCGACGCCTACGCGCGGCTCGTGCAGCTCCGGCCGGAGGTTCCGCCGCTGGTGCTCGCCGGCGCGATGCCCGACGGCCCGGCGCCCGACTGGCGCACGCGTTGCGACAGGCCGCCCCTCGCCGGGCGGATTCGCTTCACCGGCTACGTCGACGGTCCGACGCGCGACCAACTCTACGCCGGCGCCCGCGCCCTGGCCCTGGTTTCCTTTGACGAAGGCTTCGGACTCCCGGTCCTCGAGGCGATGGCATGCGGTGTTCCGGTGGTGGCTTCCAATCGGGGCGCGCTGCCCGAGGTCGTCGGCGACGCCGGCCTGATCGTGGACCCGGACGACACCGAAGCGCTCGCCGGCGCACTCGATCGCATCATCACCGACGACGCGCTTGCCGAACGCTGCGTCGCGCGTGGGTATGAGCAAGTGCGCGAGTTCACCTGGGAGGCGTCGGCACGCGCCCTGTGCAAGACGTACCGGGAGGCGGTTGCAGCCCGAGGCGTCGGATGAGGATCGGCATCGACGGCCGCGAGTTGCTTGGCCAGACGACTGGCGTTGGACGCTATCTGGTAAATCTCTGCCGGGAATGGACACGAATGCCGGCGGCCGCGGAACACGAGATGCTGGTCTATGCACCGGCGGACGCGTCGGACGCGTTGGGTCCGGCGGAGGACGAGGAACGTGCTTCGGAGGGAGCCCGCATGGCCATCGTGCGGGTGCCGGGCAGCGGCGGCGCCTGGTGGGAGCAGACGGCGCTTGCGCGCCGGGCCGCCACGGATCGCGTCGATGTATTCTTCGGGCCCGCCTACTCGGTGCCGCTCGCCCTTGCCGCCCCGAGAGCGGTCACGCTGCATGACATTTCGTTCGAGACCCACCCGGAGTGGTTCGGGCCACGCGAGGGACTGCGCCGCCGCTGGCTCGCCCGCCAATCGGCCCGCGCCGCCCGCGCCATCGTAACCGTGTCCGAGTGCTCCCGACGGGAGATTGTCGACGGTTATGCCGTGGATCCGTCCCGCGTCCATGTGGTTTCGAACGGCGTGGCCACCCCCGCCACCCCACCCGCAGAAACGGAGAGCACCGGCGCTTCGGACGACGATGCCGGGGTGGGGCCGTGGCATCCGGCGGATCCGGCCGACGGTCCGCTCGTACTGTATGCAGGAGCCCGCTTCACGCGCCGGAACCTGCCACTGCTGGTCGCCGCGTTCGCGCGGGTGGCGAAACGGGTTCCGGCCGCGCACCTGACCATCGTGGGGCCGGATCGGACGTATCCGCCGGAGGATCTGGACTGGAGTGCGGACGCGGCCGGCGTCGCCGACCGCGTAACCTGCCTCGACTACGTGGATGACCGCGCCCTCGCAACCCTCTACCGCCGGGCCACGCTTTTCGCCTGGCTCTCGGAATACGAGGGGTTCGGCCTTACGCCGCTGGAAGCGCTCGCCGCCGGCGTGCCGGCCGTCGTCGGCGACATCCCGGTGGCGCGGGAGGTGTACGGCGATGCCGTGCGCTACGTGCCCATCGGCGATCCGGACGCCATCGCCGCGGTCATGGTCGACCTGCTGACCAGTCCGTCGGCACGTGCCGCCCTCCTGGCGCGGCGCGAAGCAACTCTCGCCCGCTACACGTGGCGGCGGGCGGCCGCCGCCACCCTGGGGGTGCTCGAAGGGGTCGCGGCGGAGCGGGCCCGATGACACGCCTCGCGATCGTCATCGTCAGCTACAACACGTGCGGCGATCTGTGCGACTGCCTGCAGTCGCTGCACGACGCGCCGCCGGCGGCAACCCACCGAATCGTCGTGGTGGACAATGCCTCGACCGACGGAAGCGCGGCGGCGGTGCGTGACACCTGGCCGACGGTCGACGTGATCGCGATGGGACGCAACGCCGGCTTCGCGGCCGCGAACAACGCCGGTATCCGCGCGACGGCAAGCGACCTCGTGCTGCTGCTGAACAGCGACACCGTAGTCCCGCCGGGCAGCCTGGACCGTCTCATCGCCCGGCTCGACGCCGATGCCGCCGCCGTCGCCGCCGGCCCCCGCCTGATCGGCGCGGACGGCGCCCTGGAGCTGTCATTCGGCCGCATGATGTCACCCTGGAACGAAGCACGGCAGAAGTGCCGCGTCCGCATCCTTGCGCGCGGCCCCGGCTGGCTGCGCCGGCGGATCGCACGGCTGGCGGCACGGGAACACCATCCGGACTGGGTGAGCGGCGCCTGCCTCCTGGTGCGCCGCTCGGCGGGCGACGCGGCGGCCTGGCTGGACGAGCGCTACTTCCTCTACGCGGAAGACGTCGACTTGTGCGCCGCCCTGCGGGCGGCCGGCGGACGCATTCTCTATACGCCGGAGTCGGAAGTCATTCATCGCCGGGGCCGGTCCGGCAGCACGAATCCGGACGCCACTCGCGATGCCTACCGGCGAAGCCACCTTGCCTTCTACGCCAAGCATCACCCCCGCTGGCTCCCCCTGCTGCGTTTCTATCTGCGCCTGCGGGGCGAGCTGCCGGAGGCCGGGGCGCGGCCACGATAGGAAGGCGCGGGCGCGATAGAGTTTGACGGTGCGTATCGCCATCGACGTACGCAAGCTGCACGACTTCGGAATCGGCACGTACGTCAGCAACCTGGTGCGCCAGCTCGCGCGCCTCGACCGCCGCACCGAGTACGTTCTGCTCACGCGGCCCGAGGACGCGGATCAGATCGCGGAGCTCGGCCCCAACTTTCGTCCCGTTCCGCTTCGCGCGCCCAACTACTCGGTGCGCGAGCAGGTCGCCGTGCCGCTGAGCCTGAGCCGCACCGGCGCCACCCTGTTCCACGCGCCTCACTACGTTCTGCCGCCCCTCACGCCCTGCCGCACTGTCGTGACCATCCACGACTGCATCCACCTCCGGTTCCCCCAGTACCTCCCGAACCGCCTCGCGCACGCCTACGCCTGGAGCCAGTGCTGGGCCGCCACGCGCCGGGCGCGGAGGATACTCACCGTCTCGCAGGCGTCGAAGGAGGACATCCTGCACTTCTTCGGCATTCCGGAGTCGAGGGTGACCGTCATCCCGAACGCGATCGACGACCGCTTCCACGCCCCATGCACCGAGGAAGCCATGGTGCGGGTGCGTGAGCGCTACCAGTTGCCCGAGCGGTTCATCATGTACGCGGGGAACGTGAAGCCCCACAAGAACCTCGAACGGCTGATCGATGCCTATGTCGCAGTGCGCCGGCGCGGCTTCGAGGATGTCGGCCTGCTGCTGACGGGCAGCGAAGTCTCCCGCTACAGCATGCTCCGGCGAGCCGTGCACCGCCACCATCTGCACCGTCACGTCAGGTTCCTTGGCTACCAGACCATTGAAACGCTGGCCGTGCTGTACCACCTCGCCGAGGTCTTCGTCTTCCCGTCGCTGTACGAGGGATTCGGGCTCTCGCCGCTGGAAGCGCTGGCATGCGGCACGCCGGTGGTCGCCTCGAACGTGTCGTCGCTCCCCGAAGTGCTGGGCGACGCGGCGGTCCTGGTCGACCCGCACGATCCCGAAGCGATCGCCGAGGGAATAACCGTTCTGCTCGAGGATGCCGGCCTGCGCGCGGCACTCCAGCAGAAGGGTCTGGAACGGGTAGGCCATTTCTCCTGGGAACAGTCGGTTCGCCGTGTCCGCCGGATCTATGAAGAGATCGAGGCTGACAGGTGACGACGTCGCCCTCCTCCCCGCCGCCCGACGCGAATGCGGTTGCTCCCGCCGCCATCGACGGCTGCCGCGTCGCGGTCGTCCACGACTGGCTCACCGGAATGCGCGGCGGCGAGTTCGCCCTCGAGGCCATCCTGGATCTGGTGCCGCAGGCGGAGCTGTTCACGCTGCTGCACGCGCGAGGCACCACGTCGCCGCGACTCGAAGCGCTCCGGCCGCGCACGTCGTTCATCCAGTTGCTGCCATTCGCGCGGACCCGGTACCGGCACTACCTTCCGCTCTTCCCCGCCGCCATCGAGCAGTTCGATCTCGACCGATTCGACCTGGTGATCAGCACGAGCCATTGCGCCGCAAAGGCAGCCGTGCCGACGGGGCGGGCGCGCCACCTCTGCTATTGCTTCACGCCGATGCGATATGCGTGGGACCAGTTCGACGCGTATTTCGGCCCGGACCGGGTGGGGGGGCTGCGGAGCCGGTTCTACCGCGCCGCGATGCGACGCATGGCGCGCTGGGACGCCGCCACGGCAGGCCGGGTCGATTGCTACATCGCCATTTCGCGCTACGTTGCAGAGCGCATTCGCCGATATTATGGTCGTGAGGCGGCGGTGATTGCGCCCCCGGTGGATACCGGTTTCTATCATCCCGGCGAGGCGCCGCCGCGGGGCGGGTTCGTCGTGGTGTCAGCGTTGGTGCCGTACAAGCGTGTCGACCTCGCGATAGAGGCCTGCCGGCTGGCGGAAACGCCGCTGCGGATCGTCGGCGACGGGCCCGAAGCAGGACGGCTGCGCGCGCTGGCGGGGCCGTCGGTCGAGTTCATCCCGCATTGCCCGGCGGATGAGTTGCGGGAAATCTACCGCAACTCGCGCGGGCTGCTGCTGCCGGGGGAAGAGGACTTCGGAATCGCGCCGGTCGAGGCGCAGGCGTGCGGACGGCCGGTAGTGGCGCTCGCGCGGGGAGGCGCATGCGAGACGGTCGAGCACGGCGTCACCGGTATGCTGGTGGAGGAGGCAACGCCGGAAGCGTTCGCGAACGCCATGCGATCCATCGATGACAGTTCGTTCGATCCGGTTAGGCTGCATCTGGCCGCCTGCCGCTTTTCGCGGCCGGTCTTCGCAGAACGGATGCGCAGCGCCATAGAGGCGGTGGCGGCAACCTGAAACGACGGCATGGTCCCGAGACGATGACCCACCAGACCCGATTGCTCACGGCGGTGCACCTCGTCCTCGACTGCCTGATCGGGATGTGCGCCTTTGCGCTCGCCTACTTCATCCGCTTCGAGACCGGCCTGTTCGCCGCTCCCAAGGGTCAGCCCCCGTTCGATCAGTACCTGGTGCTGATGCCGTTCATCGGCCTGCTGATCCCGGTCATGTTCTACCTGCAGGGCACCTACCGCTACCGCCGCAACCGGACCGCCGTCGACGACTTCTTCGCGGTCCTCGTCGGCACCCTGCTCACGGTTGCCGTCGGCCTGCTCGCCACCCTCTACGTCCAGGTCTACGTCGCCACTGACGCGGCCCGCGATACCGGCGCCTACGAAGTCTCGCGTCTGGTCTGGGCTTTCTTCGTCGCCCTCAACATCGGGTTCACTTACCTGTCGCGCGATCTCGTCCGACGCTACCTGCAGCATCGCTATGCGGCGGGCATCGGGCTGCGCCGCGTGCTCATCGCCGGAACCCACGATCTGGCGCGGCACGTGGCCGACCGGTTCCTCCAGCACGCCGAGTTCGGGTACCAGGTCATCGGCTTCCTGGACGACGAGGCCGGCGGCGATCGGATCGGCTACCGGGGGCTGCCGCTCCTCGGCACGCTCGACGACGCGGCAGAGGTGATCCACCGGGAGGAGATCGATCAACTGTATGTCGCGCTGCCCGTCGAGCAGCATGTCAAGACGCTGAACCTCATCGAAGTAGCGAACCGCGAGTGCATCGACGTCAAGGTCATCCCGGACTTCCTCCAGTTCGTCACGTTGCGCGCCCGCCTCGAGGAACTGGACGGCATGCCGTTGATCAACGTCAACGACGTGCCGCTGCGCGGTTTCAACAGCGCGCTGAAACGGATGATGGACGTCGCCAGCTCCAGCGTCGCCCTCGTCGTCCTCGCGCTGCCGATGGCGGCCATAGCGGCGGCCATCCGGATGACGTCGCCCGGCCCGGCCCTCTACCGGCAGGAACGGATGGGGCTCGACGGCCAGGCCTTCATGCTGCTGAAGTTCCGGTCCATGTACGAGAACGCGGAACAGGACACCGGACCGATCTGGGCGCGCGAGAACGATCCGCGCCGCACGACGATCGGACGCTTCCTGCGCCGGTTCAGCCTGGACGAGCTGCCGCAGTTCTGGAACGTGCTGCGCGGCGACATGTCACTGGTCGGCCCCCGGCCGGAGCGTCCCTTCTTTGTCGATCAGTTCAAGGCGCGCGTACCCAAGTACATGCTGCGCCACAAGGTGAAGGCAGGCATCACCGGGTGGGCGCAGGTGAACGGCTGGCGCGGCAACACGTCGATTGAAAAGCGCATAGAGTACGACCTGCACTACATCGAGAACTGGTCGATCACGCTCGACCTGAAGATCATGTGGCTCACGGTGGTGCACCTGCTGTTGCACCGGCACGCCTACTGAGTCGAACTTCGCCCGCCGCTTTCCCATGCGCCGCGCCGTCATCACCGGAGCCGCCGGCTTCATCGGCTCCCACCTCGCCGACGCTCTGATCGCACGGGGCTACGCGGTTGTCGGCATCGACAACCTCCTGACCGGGGACATCGCCAACGTCGCGCACCTCGCCGGACCGAACTTCCGGTTCATCAAGCACAACGTGACGAACTACATCGCGGTGGAAGAAGATGTCGATCTCGTCCTGCACTGGGCCAGCCCGGCCAGCCCGATCGACTACCTGGACCTGCCTATCCCGACCCTCAAGGTAGGCGCGCTGGGCACCCACAACGCACTCGGCCTCGCCAAGGCGAAGGGCGCCCGATTCGTACTGGCGTCGACGTCGGAGATCTACGGGGACCCGCTCGCGCATCCTCAGCGGGAGGACTACTGGGGCAACGTCAACCCGATAGGCCCGCGAGGAGTGTACGACGAGGCGAAGCGTTTCGCCGAAGCCATGACCACCGCCTACCACCGCTATCACGGCCTCGAAACCCGCATCGCCCGGATCTTCAACACGTATGGGCCGCGGATGCGGCTGCGGGACGGCCGCGCGGTGCCGAACTTCATCACGCAGGCGCTACGCGGCGAGGACGTTACGGTCTACGGCGACGGAGAGCAGACGCGCAGCCTCTGCTACATCAGCGACCTGGTGCGCGGCGTGATCGCGCTGGCCGAGTCGAACGTCACCGACCCGGTCAACATCGGCAACCCGGCCGAGATGACCATTCTGGAGGTGGCCCAGGCGATCATCACAGCGACCGGATCGTCCTCGCGCATCGTCCACCGGCCCCTGCCGGTCGACGATCCGAAGGTGCGCCAGCCCGACATCGCCAGAGCGCGGGAGCAGCTCGGCTGGGAGCCCGAGGTTACGTTCGCCGATGGCCTGCAGCCGACAATCGAGTACTTCCGCGGGAAGCTGGACACCGGCTAGCCCTCGTTCACGAGCCGCGCGGCGTGAACGATGTAGTGCAGCCCGGAGATGATCGTCACGGCCAGCGCCGCGTACACCGTCCAGGTGACCACCGGTGAGGCGTAGCCAAGGTAGTTGTACAGCAACGTGATCGCGCCGGTCAGGATGTACAGGACGGTCGCGACCTTCCCCGGCAGCGACGGATAGAAGACCCGCCGCTCGATTGCCAGATTCACGATGGCGACGGTCAGTACGATGATTACGTCACGGCTGATAACCAGCACGGTGAACCAGATCGGCAACTGGTTCGGCAGGCCGAGCGGCATCGTCAGGACGACGAACGTGGACACCAGCAGCAGCTTGTCCGCCATCGGGTCAAGAAGCGCCCCGAGGCGGGTCGGCTGGCCGTAGCGCCGGGCAATCACGCCGTCGAGGGCATCGGTCACGCCGGCAACCACGAACGTGACGAACGCCCAGCCGTTGAAGCCGTACAAGACCAGGATTACGAGACACGGCACCAGCAGGAGCCGGAACAGCGTCAACTGATTCGCGGTGGTCAGCGCCGTCATGGCGCCGCGCCCGCCGCGGCGGCCAGCCGCCCCAGCCGCCTGATCGCATCGACCGCATCGGCGCCGCCGACCGGCCGGGTCGGTTCGAACCGGTCACCCTCTATCGTCGACAGGACGCCGGCGGCAACCGCGCGCGCGGCGCCGTCGTAGTTCAGGTGCCCCGTTCCCATGTCCCGGAAGCGGGGCCGCTCACCCTCCCAGGCACTCGCCGCAACCGGATCGATGTCCGCGATCAAGGTGAGAACCGCGCCGGCCACCTCAGCCAGATCGCCACGCCGGATGTTGCGCTCCGGGTCAAACCGGTTGCCCGCCTCCGGCAGGATGACGCCCGCCTGCGCCGCCGTGACAATCCAGCGGTTTGCCCAGTGGTTGCGCGTGTCGATCAGTATCGGCGTCGCCCTGCCGGTCGCGGCGGCGTCGAGCAGGTCCGCCAGCTCTACCCCAACCAATGCGGCCAGATCCCCGCGGGTCACCCGGGTGTTGCCCGCAATGGCGGAGTACTCACGCGGAAGCCCCTCTCGCCGGAGCGCCGCGATCAGCCGCGCCAGTCTGTCCGCGGTCGCGGGGTCCGGGGCAATGGCCTCGGCCCGCCGGAACGCGTCGAGGGCGCCGTCGAGATCGCCCAGGGTCTCCAGCAACCCGCCCTCCAGGCGGATTGCCTCGACATCGTTCGGATCGAGACCGGACGCACGCCGCACCTCCTCCAGCGCCGCGTCCGCGTCGCCGGCCTGCGCCATCGCCCGGGCTCGTTCCACGTAGAGGAATCCGCTGTCGGGCGAAGCGGCAATCACGTCGGCGTAGGCCGACACCGCATCCTCGAACCGCCCCTGCTCCATCGCGCTGCGCGCGTCGGCCAGACGTTCGGTCATCACGCGGAGGCGCAATTCGCCCGCCACCCGAACAATCCGCTCAAGCCCCGGATCGGCGGCGGCGGCTGCTTCAAAGCTGGCGAGCGCGGCCGACAACACGCCGGTCGCCAAAAGAGCCTCACCCCGTCCCACAAGGGCGGGGACATAGCCCGAGGAGCGGTTGAGCGCGGCGTCGAACTGACCCAGGGCCTCGCCCCCCTGGCCGCGGGCCAGCAGGACCCAGCCGAGGCCGGCCGAAGCCGGAAAGAACGCCTCGTCCTCCTCCAACAGGGTCGAGAAACGTTCCTCGGCGCGGTCGAGATCGCCCGATTGCAGGAATGCCCAGGCGTCGCGCTGAAGCGCCGCGAGCGGCGACGACGCGTACGCCGCCGGTGGACCCGGGTAGATGAAATCCGGAAAGGCCGGCGTGGTGACGACCGGCACGCGCGTGGCGCAACCGGTGGCGGCCACCGCCAGAACCGTCGCCAGAAACAACGCCAGCGCCAGCTTCACGCGAGCGATTCTAGCAGCCTGTCCCATGCAATCGCGCCCTTCCGAAGCAGCCGCGGCTGTTCGCCGCGTGCGTCGGCGATCGTCGACGGCGGGCCAGCCGCCGTTGGTCCCGCGTCGAGCACCAGTGCGACGCCGTCACCCAGCGCGGCAACCACCGCCGACGCGTCGGCGGCGGCCGGCGTGCCGCTACGGTTTGCGCTCGTTGCCGTGACCGGATGAGTGAACGTGGCAGCGAGAGCGCGGGCCAGCGGATGCGCGGGCACGCGGATCGCGACGGTTGTTCCGCCACCCAGCACCGCGGTGTCGAGCGACGGCGCCGCCTCCAGTACCAGCGAAAGCGGACCGGGCCAGAACCGCGCGGCCAACCGCCGGGCCAGCGGCGTCCACATCCGTACGGCGAGGTCCGCCTGCGCCATGTCGGCCGCTATCAACGGCACCGCAACTTGCGCCGCGCGCCCCTTCAGCGCGAACAGCCGGCGCGCAGCCACCGAACTGCGTGGATCCACAGCCAGGCCGTACAACGTGTCGGTCGGAAACGCCACGACATCGCCGGCCTCGAGCGCCCGTCCGGCGCGGTCGAGGACGGCCGGATCGGGATGGCGGGCGTCGACGGGCACGACGCCGCCACGGCCCATCAGAAACGGAGGCCGCGGCGGCCCGCCTGATCCTTGACGTGGATCGTGTCGATGAACTGAACGCGGGGAGGATCGGTCTGCATCAGGACGGAGCTGGTCCGAATCCCTTCGCCGAAGAACCGCACCCCCTTCATGAGCGCGCCTTCAGTCACGCCGGTGGCAGCAAAGATCACCTGCTTGCCCGACGCCAGGTCCTTCGACGTGTAGACGCGTGACGGATCCTCGATCCCCATCGACCGGGCACGCGCCTCCTTCTCCGGCGTATCGATGATCAGCCGGCCGAAGATCTCGCCCCCGAGACATCGCATCGCGGCGGCCGCGAGCACGCCCTCGGGAGCCCCGCCGCTCCCCATCACGGCATGGACGGTGGTGCCTACGATGGCGGCGCCGATCGCGGCGGTCAGATCGCCGTCGCTGATCAGCCGGATGCGGGCGCCGGCCTCGCGAATCTCCCTGATGAGTGGCTCGTGCCGCTTCCGGTCGAGCACGACGATGACGAGATCGTGCACCTCGCGGTCAAGGCACCGGGCAATGGCGGCAAGATTGTCCGCGACCGGCGCGTTCAGGTCGACGGAGCGTTTCGACTGCGCGCCGACCACCAGCTTCTCCATGTAGATGTCGGGCGCATGCAGCAGGCCACCTCGTTCGGACGCGGCGAGCACCGCGATCGCGCGCGGCGCGCCGGTGGCGCAGAGGTTGGTGCCTTCCAGCGGATCGACCGCGATGTCCACCTCCGGCAATCCCACATGCCCGTTCGAGCCCTGCCCGACCCGCTCGCCGATGTAGAGCATCGGCGCCCGGTCGCGTTCGCCCTCGCCGATTACGACGCGACCGTCGATCGGCACGTGATCGAGCCGGCCACGCATCGCCTCAACCGCCACCTGATCGGAGCGGTGGCGATCGCCCTGTCCCATCGTGTGGGCGCAGGCGATTGCCGCCTGCTCGACCACGTCCAGGAAACCGCTGGCCAGCTCCGGTCCCAGTGCCGTCACGCCCGTACCGCCTCTCCCTCGTAGGCCGGCAACGTGCAACGGGTCGGCTTGTCCACCCGGTAGCCGAGCGCGTAGTCGGCCTGCATCAGGGTGTGAATCTCGCGCGTGCCCTCGTAGATCACTGCCGCCTTGCAGTTGCGATAGAAGCGCCCGACAGGGTACTCGTCGGAGTAACCGTTCGCGCCGTGCACCTGCACCGCGTCGCCCGCCGCCCGCTCCGACGCGACAGTGGCGAACCACTTGGCGAGGCCGGTTTCGCGCGTGCTGCGCCGCCCAACGTTCTTCAGCCACGCCGCCCGCTGCCAGAGGAGGCGCGCCGCCTGGTAGTCGGACTCCATTCGCGCGATCATCTCCTTGACCAGCTGGTGCTGGGCGATCGGCACGCCGAAGGTCTTCCGCTCGCGCGCATAGGCCACGCTCGCGTCGCGGCAGGCGCGGATCAGGCCGCTGGCGCCGGCCGAAACGCTCAACCGTCCCTGATCGAGCGCAAACATCGCGATCTTGAAGCCCTCGCCCTCGCGCCCGACCAGGTTCTCCGCTGGCACCTCGACGTCGTCCAGCTTGAAGAAACCGGTGTTACCCGCCAGAATCCCCCACTTTTCCGTCAGCGTGCCGCTCGAAAAGCCAGCGTAGCCGCGCTCGACGATGAACGCGCTGATTCCGGATATGTCGCGCTGCTGCTTCTTCTCGAGGTCGCTCCAGGCAAAGACGAGAAAGTGATCCGCCACGTCGGCAAGCGATATCCACTGCTTCTCGCCGGTGATTACGTAGCTGTCGCCGTGCCTGACGGCCGTCGTCTGAATGCCGCGGACGTCACTCCCCGCTGCCGGCTCCGTCAATCCGTAGCTGCCGATCTTCTCTCCTTGCGCCTGCGGCGCCAGGTAGCGCCGTTTCTGATCATCCGTCCCCCACGTGAGCAGGGTCAGCGAGTTCAGTGCGACATGCACGGAGAGAATCACCCGTAGCGACGTGTCGACGTACTCCAGTTCCTCGCACGCCAGGCCGTAGCTCAGGTAGTCCATCCCCGCGCCGCCGTACTCTTCCGGCACGCAGATCCCCAGCAGGCCCAACTCCGCCATCTGCGGCAGAATCGCCGGGTCGAACCGGTGTTCACGGTCAAGCTGCCGGATACGCGGTGCGATCTCGCGCGCCGCCCACTCCCGCACGGACCGCTGCAGTAGCTGCTGTTCCTCCGTCAGGTCCATGTCGAACATCGATCTGTCGTCTCCCTCTCTCCCCCGAGTTCCCTCAACCAACCGGTCAGCTGCGGCTCACCACGACAGCCGCCCCGCGGTCGACCGACAGGCGCTCGGCCGCGCTCGCCTCGTTGGCTGCGACTTCCAGGTGGTCGGTGCTGCCGAACAGCGCGCATACCTCGCCCTCGCGAATATCGGCATAGGTTTCCACGAGTCGTCCGATCTCCTGCTCCGCCACATCGATCCGGAGCGATCCGCCAGTGGCGAACTGCTCGAACGTGTGTCGGTCGATGTTCGACACGAGATTGCCGAATCGATCGACCCGGAGCACCTCGCCCACGATCCGGCCTCCCTCCACGCCAGCCACCGGAATGTCGAGCATCCGGTAGTCGGTCACCGGACGCCCGAGAGCATTCAACTCGATGCCCTTTGCCAGCCAGGCCGCGCCCGGCGCAAAGCGGTCGCGCCCCTCGAACGTTCGGCTGACAGTGGGCCGGGCGTAGCGCCGTTCGGTCAGTTGCACAACCCGCTTCGGCGGATCTTCGCGGAAGACGGACGTCAGCACGCCGTTGTCAGGCGCGACGAAGCGGTAGTCGCCGGTATCCGCCGCGAGGCCCCGCCGCGTTGAGCCCACCCCGGGATCGACCACCACAAGAAAGATCGTCCCGGTGGGGAAATAGCGGTAGGAAGCCGCCAGCTCCAGACCGGCGGTCAGCACGTCGTGGGCCGGTACGTCATGCGTGATGTCGACGACGGTGGCGTCGGGGCAGATGTCCAGCACCACGCCGCGCATGGCGCCGACGTAATGATCCCGCGTGCCGAAGTCCGTCAGGAGCGCGATGACCGGTCGCACGATGACCCTCCTCCATGGGTGTCGCTGGAACGTGATGCGGGAAGCGGAACGCGCGGCCGCCAGCGGTCACGACAGGATGGTCGCAACCCTCGGACCCGCCTAATTGACCGGCGCCGCCGCGGGCCGTGCCGCTACTGGATCCGCCTTCGCCTGCTTGTCCGCCGCCTGTGGCGCGGCCGCCTTGTCCGACGTTCCGGGCTGCATCACGATCCGGCCGTTGAAGGTGACCCCTTCCTCGATGGCAACCCGTGGGGCGACCAGATCGCCGTCGACCGATCCGTTGCCCCGGATGGCAATCAGATCACCAGCCTTGATGTTGCCCTTCACGTTGCCCAGCACGACAATCACTCTCGCGAACAACTCCGCCTTGACGCGGGCGCCTGGACCGACGGTCAGGACATAGTCCGTCAATTCCACACGGCCCTCGAACTGCCCCGCAAGCGTCACATCCTCGCTACCACTCAGCTGACCCTTGATGGAAATCGAGCTGCCGATGTGCACGACGTCTCGACTACTCGACTGCGACCCCTTCGACGAAGACGCGTTCGCGCCGTCCCGAACCGACGGCTGGGCGCCGGGCGCTGCAGCGCCCGGCGCGCCACGGCTGTCCTTGGGGTCGTCAGCGGGTTGACGCATCCACATATTCATGGTCGGAGGACTCCTGCTCGAGCCGGCCGGCGCACCGAGCACCGGCGCCTGCTCAAACGGGGAGTATATACCGAAGGGCGACGCGCGAGCGCCGGCGCGGCCTCGCCGCGCGCAGGGGCGATGTTAGGATGGCTGGGGATGCGGATCTACTTCGATCACAACGCCACGACGCCGGTCAATCCCGCTGTCGCGGATGCTATGGACGCGACGCAGCGGCGCTGCTTCGGAAACGCGTCGAGCGTCCACACGTTCGGACAGGCGGCAAAGGCGGCGATCGACGAGGCGCGGACGTCTGTCGCCGGTTTGCTGGCGGGACGCCCCAACGACGTGATCTTCACCGGCAGCGGCACCGAGTCGGACAACCTGGCGATCCGGGGCGTCGCGGCAGCAGCGGCAGTTTCCGGACGGCGTCATCTGATTGCCTCGTCCATAGAGCACGAGGCGGTGCTCAACACGTTGAAGTCGCTGGTGAAGGAGGGCTGGAGGACGACGCTTCTGCCGGTCGGTGAGAGCGGCGTTGTCGATCCGAACGACCTGGCCGCCGCTCTGACCGACGAGACCTCGCTGGTCTCGGTGATGCTCGCCAACAACGAGATCGGCACCCTGCAGCCGGTGGCCGAGCTTGCTCGCCTGGCCCACGAACACGGCGCCCTTTTCCATAGCGACGTCGTGCAGGCGGCGGGCAAGCATCCGATCGACGTCAGTGCCCTGGGCGCCGACCTGCTCTCGATCTCCGCCCACAAGTTCAACGGACCGAAGGGAGTGGGCGCGCTGTGGGTGCGGCGCGGCGCCCGGCTTGTCGCGCCGATCACCGGCGGACGCCAGGAGCGAAACCGGCGGCCCGGCACCGAGAACGTGCCGGGAATCGTCGGAATGGGAGTAGCGGCACGGGTCGCCCGAGAGAAGCTGGCGACGGACGCGCTACGCCTCGCGGCACTACGCGACCGACTGGAAGCGGGCATTCTCGATGGGGTTCCGGGCACGATGGTGAATGGAACCGGCGAGCGCGTGCCGAACACGACCAATATCAGCTTCGACGGTGTCGAAGCGGAGGCGTTGCTCATCGCGCTCGATCTGGAGGGAATCGCCGTATCCACCGGATCCGCATGCTCTTCGGGGACCCTGGAGCCGTCGCATGTCCTCCGCGCGATGGGCTTCCGGCCCCACCGGGCACAAAACTCCATTCGTTTCAGCCTTGGTCTCGGCAACACCGAAGACGACGTGGCCCGCGCCATCGACGTGATGCCCGGCGTCGTCGCGAAGCTCCGTACCCTGAGTGGCGCCGCCGTCGCCGCCGGCTGAACCAATGCCGCCTGAGACCACGATCGCCGTCGCGGGGCGGACGTGCGCTGCCACGGAGACCAGCGACGCAGCTTCCGCAGCCGGGCGCGTCGTCGTCGCGATGTCTGGCGGTGTCGATTCGTCCGTCGCCGCCGCCCTGCTCGCCGACACCGGGCGCGAAGTCGTCGGGCTCTCGATGCAACTCTACGACCAGACCGGAGGAACTGCGTCGTTCGGCTCGTGTTGCACTATCGATGATCTGCAGGATGCGCGCCGCGTCGCCGCACGCCTCGGCATCCCGCACTACATCGTCAACTTCGAAGAGCCCTTCGCGCGACGCGTAATCGACCCGTTCGTCCGGGACTACGCCGCGGCGCGGACGCCGATCCCTTGCGTCCGGTGCAACAGCGATCTGAAGTTCGCGAGCCTTCTGGAGCGCGCGCGCGCCCTCGACGCCGATCATGTTGCTACCGGCCACTACGCGCGCGTCGAAACGGTTACCAGTCCTGGCGGAGAGACGATGCGCCGCCTCCGCCGCGGTGTCGACGAGTCGAAGGACCAGTCCTATTTCCTTTTCTCGCTGACGCAGGCGCAGTTGGCGCGCGCCTGCTTTCCCCTCGGCGAACTCACGAAGGACGCGGTCCGCCGCATCGCGCGCGATCAGGGCCTCACCGTCGCCGACAAGCCCGACAGCCACGAGATCTGCTTCGTGCCCGACAACGACTACGCCACGTTCGTGGAACGGCGGGCTCCCGACGTGTCACGCGGGGGCGACGTGGTCGACGCCGCCGGCAACGTCCTGGGCCACCACGACGGCATCCACCGCTTCACCGTCGGCCAGCGGAAGGGTCTCGGCGTTCCGAGTCAGTCGCGGCTCTACGTCACGGCGATCGACGCGGCGACCGCGCGGGTCACCGTCGGCCCGCGCGACTCGCTGGACCGGACGACCCTCGACGCCTCGGACGTCAACTGGATCGAGGGCGCTCCGGCAGCCGGCACGCGGGTCACGGCGCAGATCCGGCACCACCATGACCCCGCGGCAGCACGGGTCTGGGCGGCGAAGGAAAACCGGCTCCGGCTCGAGTTCGATGAGGCCCAGCCGGCCATTGCGCCCGGTCAGGCGGTCGTCGTCTATGACGGCGACGTAGTGCTTGGCGGCGGCTGGATCGACTAGAGCTACACCGACTCGAGATAGCGCTCGGCGTCGATGGCCGCCATGCAGCCGGAGCCGGCGGCGGTAATGGCCTGGCGGTAAACGTGATCCTGAACGTCGCCGCAGGCGAATACGCCGGGCACACTGGTGGTCGCTCCCCGCCCCGGAATGATGTACCCGTTCTGATCCAGTTCGAGCTGCCCCTCAACCAGGCTGGTATTGGGCGTATGGCCGATTGCAACGAAGAGGCCGTCGACCTCCAGTTCTTTCGTCTCGTCCGTCCGGACGTTGCGGACGACGACCCCGGTTACGACACCCTGCTCCACGTCGCGCACCTGCTCGACCACGGTGTCCATTTCGAAGCTGATCTTCTCGTTCGCCCGCGCCTTGTCCTGCATGATCTTGGACGCACGGAACCGATCGCGCCGGTGGATGATAGTGACGCGCGACGCGAACTTCGTCAGGAACGTCGCTTCCTCCATCGCCGAATCGCCGCCTCCCACCACCGCGATCGGCTTGCCGCGGAAAAAGTAGCCGTCGCAGGTCGCGCAGGTGGAGACGCCGTGTCCCATCAGCTTCCGCTCGGACTCCAGGCCGAGCAGCCGGGCCGACGCGCCGGTGGCAAGTATCAGCGTCCGCGCCTGCTCGTCGCCGGCGCTGGTGGTCACCGTGAACGGCGGACCTGACAGGCCGAGCTTCGTGACGTCGCCCTGCACTATCTCGGTGCCGAACCGCTCCGCCTGGGCACGCATGTCCGCCATAAGGTCCGGCCCCATGATGCCGTCGCGAAAGCCGGGATAATTCTCGACCGCGGTGGTGAGCATCAACTGCCCGCCCGCCTCGAGCCCCTCGATCAGCAGGGGATCCAGGTTGGCGCGCGCCGTGTAGAGCGCGGCGGTCAGACCCGCCGGTCCCGATCCAATGATGATGACGTCGCGCATGAGTGTGTCCCGCCAGCCGCCGGCCGCACCGAACCGTCAGTCGGCGCGGCGGCTTCCGTCGATGAGCGGCCGGCCCTTGGTCGAAACCCAGTCGACCAGACGTCGGGCTTCCCGGAACCGGCCGGAATTGGAATTGACGCCGAGGACGACCAGCGCGAGGGGATCGCTGTCGGGCAGCTTGACGACCGCCGTCAGGCAATAACCCGCTTCGTCGATATAGCCGGTCTTGCCCGCCTGCACCAGATGGCGGCCTCTCAGCAGACGGTTCGTGTTCCGGACGGTGAGCCGGCGCCGGCTGGTCCGCAACTGGTGCGAAGACTTCCGCATGATGTGCGTCAGAGTCGGTTCCGCGCTCGCGTGCGCGATCAGCCGGGCGATGTCGTACGGCGTCGAGACGTTGCGCTCATCCAGACCGGACGGCTCGACGAACCGCGTCGCATCCAGCCCCAGCTCCGCCGCCTTCTGGTTCATCGCCTCGACGAAGTGGCGCGAACCGAGGCCGGACGCGCGCGCGAGGGCCCGTGCCGCCGCGTTGTCCGATGCGACCAGGGCAAGATGCAGTAGCCCGTCGAGCGTCACCCGCTCGCTGCGCCGCAGATAGGTCGTCGACGCCCGGCGGACATCGGCGCGTGCAATCACGACGTCGTGCGACAGGTCCGGCCTCTGATCGAGCAGGACGAGCGCCGTCATCACCTTTGTAATGCTGGCGATCGGCCGTTGCTCCAGTCCGCGCGACTCCCAGAGCACCTCGTTCGTCCGCGGGTTGTAGAGGATGCCGGCCGCCGCACGCACGCGCGGCGCAGAAAGATCCTCGGCATCGAGGAACGTAGGCGGCGGGGCTTCCGTCCCGGTCGCCGCGAGGTGAATGTCGGCGAGCCGTACCGACTCTACGGGCTGCGCCGGAGGAGTAGTGTCGGGACCGAGCCGGCCGACTCCAAGCAGGGCGATGCCCGCGACGAACAGGGCCAGCGCGGACAGTGTGGAGCGAGTCGGCTCGCGAGGAAAGCGAACCTGACCGGTTGGCCTCAGCGGAATCTCGCTCGACAACGTCCGGAAAGTCTACCAGAACCGGCCCGCGCTAGTCTGGGAGCCCGTGGTTTCTACGGTGGAGGGGCACTGGCCCGCGCGCTTGCCCGGGCGTACGTGTAGTGGCTCCGATGCTGAACCTCGAGGTCTTGCCGGTCTTCCACTTCGACCCGCAGGCGGCGCGTCCTGAACGTCGGATCGGGATTGCTCGAGTAGAAGCCGAGCACGTAGTAGTCGCTCGTCTCGGCGTCGATCTCGCGGAAGGCGTCATCAAAATCGTTCCGGTTCACAACCGCCCTCCCGCCCGTCAGTTCCGCAAGTGCGCGCAGACTGTTCTGTGTCGTGAAGACGTAATCGCGGAACGACTCCATCGGACCCTGGAAGTCGATGTCCGGACCCGTCACCAGTCCGCGCGGGTCGACCGTGTAGAACGACGCGTTCGCCCGGTTGGCGGCCTTCGCCAACTCGGCGATCTCCATCGCCAGATCGGCGTCGTTGAACACCTGGCCCTGGCGGGCGATCTGATCGAACGGATCGTTTACCGGATCGGGCAGCCCTGCATACAGGCTCTCCCGGTCGAAACTTCCCCAGTCCGAGTAGGCCTGAGCCAGTGGTGACCGCGCGAAGATCCGCTCATGCTCGAACGGATTGAAGTCGTAGCCGCTGCTGAAGTAGATGACAACCTTTCTCCGGTTCTGGATCGACTCGAGGTTGCCGACGACGTCGCGCATCGTCTTGAAGGCGACATGGGCGCGCCACGACAGCTCGGTCACGCCGCGCGGGCCCGGCGAGAGTAGCGTCATCTCGTTCGGATTGAAGCCGTCCCCCGTCATCCGGTCGGCCGACGACTTGATGAGGCTCCGGTCGTACGTCATGTCGACACGGATCGAGGACGGTCCGGTCGAGACGATGCCGAACATGTCGCCCTCGTGGATGAGGTTGTCGGCCAACTGCTCGAAGATGGCGCGAGCGCGTGGCGTCTTGCTGGTCTCGATGTGCAGGTCGTCCACCAGGATGACGAAGATCCGCCCCGCCGTCTCGCTCACCGCCCGGGTGGGAGGCAGGATGATGCCCTCCTGCGGCGGCGGGGGCGGCAGCAACTGATTGAAGACGCGACCGCCATGGACGAGCACCAGCGACGCTACTTCCTGCTCGACGTCGTCTTCCCAGACGCGGAAGTCGTTCTCGGTCAGATCGGCGAGGAAGACGCCGTCTCCATCCCGCACGATGACGTCGGTCGTCACCAACGTCACGCCCGACCGGAAAATGGGTGATGGATCGCTCGCGGTGTCCGCGACCTGATCCGGAGCCTGGGGAGCCTGCGCGCCGACCCCGACCCCGACACCGAGGGCCGCGATCAGCAACGCCGCCGGAAAGCCCCGGAACCTGACCGCTCCAAGGTTCCCTTTAGTCATGACTCTGCAATTATAGCGCCGTTCGTCGCGACGTCGAGCGCCTTTCGGTCAGTCGTCCAGCGTGTCGCGGATGGCCGCCGCCTCCCCGTCGAAACGCTCGATCCCGACCACGGTTTCCTCTCCGGGACGCCACGCGTCCGGATTGAGCGATTCCAGGCGCGCCGTGACGGCCACCTGATCCGCTGGCTCCAGGTCGCTCTCCGCCAACAGTTCGCAGAGCTCGGCGTACCGCATGCGAAGCGCGTTCAGCGCGTCCTCCCCCAACAACGCCGCCACGGGATGCTCATCCGGTTCGACCGCTTCCTCTTCTCCGGAGGACGTCGCTTCCGGCTCGACAGGCACTTCATTCACCTCGTCGGACGGCGGCGTATCATCAGCCGGCGGTACCGCTTCCGACGGGCGAACTCCCGCGTCGGACGGCATCAACTTATCCGGTCCGACTACCGGCCGCGCTTCCGCCGCCGCGGACTCCGATGCCGCCCGAGCTCCGCGGGCTCTCTCACGACGGCGGCCCCGTGCCCTCGCACCCTTGTCCGGGGGCGGCGGGACGGGACGGGTCGCCTTCGTCATCTTCGACCAGTCGAACGTTAATTCGGGGTGGCTCTCCTCGATCGCCCGCAGCGCCTCCTCGTCCAGGGGCTCACGACCCACCGAGAGGTTCGGGGGCGTTCGGAACCAGTACAAGAGAGACGGGCGGGAACCGGACTGAAACCCGTGGAGCACGTAGGTGTGTTCGTAACCCCGGTCGTCGCGCAGGAATCGAAGGTAAGGCATTGCGTCGGGCGGCGCCTCACAACCGCGCCGGAGCGGAAGGCTAGCACGGATCCGCCGCGGTGTACGATCGACGAGGTGAACGATCGCTTCCTCCGTGCCTGCCGCCGCGAACCGGTCGACGCGACACCGGTCTGGTTCATGCGGCAGGCCGGCCGCTACATGGCGGACTACCGCGAGATCCGCGCGCGGCACACGCTGCTGGAGATCTGCGCGCAGCCGGAGCTGGCCGCGCAGGTGACCCTGCAACCGGTCGAGCAACTCGACGTCGATGCCGCCATCCTTTTTTCGGACCTGCTGCTGCCACTCGCCCCCATGGGGATCCCGTTCGACTTTCAGGCGGGCGAAGGGCCGGTCATCAGGAGTCCGATCCGGAGCGCCGCCGACATCGACAGGCTCCGAACCGTCGACCCGCGCGAGTCGCTGGGACATGTTCTGGCGACCATCCGGATTCTCGCACGCGAGCTGGAGGACCGCGTGCCCCTGATCGGCTTCGGCGGCGCGCCGTTCACGCTTGCCTCCTACGCCATCGAGGGAGGCGGATCGCGCAACTACGCAAAGACGAAGGCGCTCATGTACGGGGATCCGGAGGCATGGCACCGGCTGTGCAACGCCTTCGCGACCGTCCTCGGCGACTACCTCGTCGCCCAGGTGGAGGCGGGGGCGCAGGCGATTCAGTTGTTCGACTCCTGGGTCGGCGCCCTGAGCCCGGACGACTACCAGGAGTTCGCCGCGCCGCACACGCGCCGCATCCTCTCCGCCGTCGCCGCCACCGGCGTGCCGGTCCTCCACTTCGGCACCGGGACCGCGACCCTTCTCGACGTCATGACCGACGCGGGAGGCGACGTCATCGGCGTCGACTGGCGCGTTCCCCTCGACGAGGCATGGGAGCGGATCGGGACAACTCGCGCGGTGCAGGGCAACCTCGACCCGACACTACTGCTCGGACCGGTCGATCGGATGCTCGCCGGAGCGGAGGACGTACTGATGCGCGCCGGCCGCCGCCCAGGCCACATCTTCAACCTGGGACACGGCATCCTCCCGGAGACGCCGGTCGAGCACGTGCAGGCGCTCGCCCGCTTCGTGCATCAGGGTGGCTACGGCTTCGGACGTCACTGATGGACCACGTCCCGTTCGCCGTCGTCGGCGGGGGGATCAGCGGTCTGGCGGCGGCATTCGAACTGCAGCGGCAGGGCGTGCCGTTCCTTCTGTTCGAATCGTCCGACCGCCTCGGCGGGCTGATCCGAACCGAGCGGGTGGACGGCTTCACCCTCGATGCCGGCGCCGACTCGCTGCTCGTCGAGAAGCCGGCGGCCATCGAGCTGTGCCGCGAGCTGGACCTGGCCGACCGTCTCGTGCCGATGCTGCCACCCCGCCGCGCCTACGTGCTGCGCCGCGGCCGGCTCCGGCCGCTGCCCCACGGTGCGCCGTTCGGGATACCGGCCAGCCTCGCGGCGCTCGCCGGAAGCGATCACATTTCCTGGTCCGGCCGGTTGCGGATGACGCTCGACCTGCTGGGGCGGGGCGGGCGCGCACACACCGAAGACGAATCCATCGCCGCGTTCTTTCGGCGCCGTTTCGGACGCGAAGCCGTCGACATCCTGGCCGAGCCGCTGCTCGCCGGCATCCACGCCGGCAACGTGGAGCGGCTGTCGATGCGGGCGCTCTTCCCGCGTCTTGTCGAGGCCGAGCGCGTGCATGGCAGCGTGATCCGGGGCATGCGCGTGGTGAACGCCGCGCGCTCCGCCGCGCGCCGCGACGGACCGTTCCGTTCGCTCCCCGACGGGCTCGAGGCACTGCCCCGCGCCATCGTCTCGGCGCTGCCGGCGGCTTCGATCCGCCGCCGCAGTGCGGTCACCTCCATTACGCATGCCCGTGCGGACGGACCCGCGGCGCGCGCAGCGACGATCACGCCGGTCTTGCCGACGGCATCGGCATCGGCGGGCGGACCTTATGCGCTGCAACTGACCGGCCACACGCCGGGCGTGACCGCAGACCAGGTGATCTGCGCGCTGCCCGCCGCGGCGACGGCGCAGCTGGTCGGCGGCATGAATGAGCCGATCGCCCGTCTCTGCCGGCTGCTCCCCACCACGTCGACCGCCGTGGTCGCCCTCGCTTTCCCGCGCGGCGCCGTCGCCCATCGCCTCGACGGTTCCGGGTTCGTCGTACCGCGCACCGAGGGTGCGTTCTCCATTCTCGCCGCCACCTGGATCTCGTCGAAGTGGCCCGCCCGCGCCCCGGACGGCCAGGTTCTGCTGCGCGGCTTCGTCGGCGGCGCGCGCGCGCCGGAGCTGCTTGATCGCAGCGACGACGATCTGATTGAGCTGGTCAACGACGACCTCGCGCGCCTCCTCGGCATCCGCGGCGCGCCGTCGCTGACGCGCGTCTACCGCTGGATCGACGCCAATCCGCAGATCGAAACAGGCCACATCGACCGGCTCGCCCGGATTGACGAGCGCCTCGCCAGCCTGCCCGGCCTCCGGATCGTCGGCGCCGCCTTCCGGGGCGTCGGCATCCCGGACTGCGTCGCAGCCGGCCGCGCGGCGGCGCGCGGGGCGGTCGAGGAATACCGGCGATCGACGGCCGGCGTACGCCTGGAGGCAACATCGTGACCTCCTCGGAACCGACGCCATGACGCCACAGGCCATCTCCACGCGGCCCGCCGTCGAGATCATCGGCGCCCCCCTCGACCTCGGCGCCGGTCGTCGCGGGACCGACATGGGGCCCTCCGCCCTCCGCATCGCCCGCCTCGGCGAACGCATCGCGACGCTCGGTTGCCGGGTAACCGACCGGGGTGACGTCCCGGCGGCAGTGCCCGAGACGCATTCGCCGCAGGATGATCGCAAGAAGTACATCGCCCCGATCGCGCGCGTTTGCCGGCAGGTCTACCGCGCGGCGTCCGCAGCCCACGGCGCGGGCGCGTTACCGGTCGTAGTCGGCGGCGATCACAGCTTGGCGGCCGGATCCGTCGCCGCTACCGTGACGGCGGCGCAGCGCGAGCGCACACATGTCGGCATGGTCTGGGTCGACGCACATGCCGACATGAACACCCCGGCGACCACGGCGACCGGCAATGTCCACGGCATGCCGCTTGCCGCCCTTCTGGGCCCGGAACCCCACGAGCTGGCCGCGATAGGCCGGCGCGGTGATACGCGGATCGACCCGGTCAACGTGGTGTTGATCGGTGTGCGCAGCCTCGATCCGGCGGAACGCGAGCGCGTGCGGGAATCAGGCGTCACCGTCTTCACGATGAAGGAAGTGGACCGCCTCGGCATGGCGGCCGTGGCAACCCAGGCGCTTGCCCTCGCGGGCGAGGGAACCGCCGGCGTGCATGTCTCGTTCGACCTCGACGTCTGCGACCCGTCGATCGCGCCCGGGGTCGGCACGCCGGTTCGGGGCGGACTGAGCTACCGGGAGGCGCACCTCCTGATGGAGACCGTCGCCGACAGCGGACGGCTCCGCGCCCTCGATCTCGTGGAAATCAACCCGACCCTCGACAACCGCAACGAGACCGCCGAACTGGCCGTCGAGCTGGCCCTATCCGCGCTGGGTCGCCGCATCCTCTGATCGCGCTCCGGTTGGGGTGCAGCGCCGTGGTATTCTCGTGAATTCACTGGCGTTGACGGGGCTGCGCCCCTCTCTGAATCCGAAAGGTGGGTAGTTCGATGCGGACCAGCTACTGGAAGCTCTCACTCCTGTGCATCCTGGCGGCGGTGGCTGTCGCGTGCGGCGGCGGCGGCGGCAGCGACGTGGCCGAGGCTCCCGACAGCGGCGCGATGGACCATGACGGCATGGACACCGACGCGGGCGCCAGCGCCGAGGCCATGGAGATGCTCGGCGGCGGTCACGCCACCCTCGTCCACGAGGGAGCCGGCGGCAGCCCGCACGTCAGCGTCCACTGGGCCGTCGGCGAGGGGAACATCACCATCGACTATGGCCGGCCCTACCTCAAGGGTCGGGTTGTCGGCGAGAACGTTCCGCCCATGGAAGACGCCGTCTGGCGGCTCGGGGCTGACGAAGCGACGACGCTCCGGACCGACCGCGACCTCATGCTGGGCGAAACGCACATCCCGGCCGGCGAGTACACCCTCTGGACCCAGCACATGAACGACGAGTTCCACCTCATCGTCAACAGCGAGACCGGCCAATGGGGCACTGCCTACAACAGCGAGAACGACTTCGCACATATTGCGATGGAGGTAGGCGAACTCGATCCGCCGGCCGAGCAGCTCACCATCGCTCTCGACGAGGATTCGCTTTCGTTCGACTGGGGCGCACTGACCGCCAGCGTGCCGCTGATAGTGCACTGACACTCGAGCCGCACGCTCCCGGCCGGACCGCCCCCGGCCGTCCCTGCGCCCGGTTCAGGCGGCGGAGAAAGACCACCACGCCAGACTCCCGGATGCGCCCATGACCGGACAGCCCCGTATTGTCCTGGCCGCGATGGTTGCCGCCTGCATCGTGGCCGTTGGCGCCGCCGGGGAGCAGAACCCGACCGACCGGTTCGCGGGGGTCGAGCTGACGATCGTCCCCGTGGCGGGTCAGGTTCACATGGTGACGCGGCCGGGCGGCGGCGGCAACGTCGGCGTCTTCGCCGGCGAGGAGGGCGTCCTGCTGGTCGATTCCCTGTTCGCGCCGCTTGCCGACAGGCTGGTTGCCGCGGTGCGCAGCGTATCGGATGCCGAAATCCGTTTCCTGATCAATACCCACGTGCATCCGGACCACATCGGTGGCAACGAACCGCTGGCCGGACGGGACGTGCTGATCTTCGCGCACGACAACGTCCGGGTTCGCGCCCTGGAGCGGCTCCGTTTCCCGCGGCAGGGAGGACGTTTCGCACCACGGCCTCCGGTCGGCGCACGTCCCGTCGTGACCTACAACGACACCATGACCTTTCACTTCAACGGCGAGGAGGTGCGGGCGTTTCTCGCGCCGGCCGCCCATACCGACGGGGATACGTTCGTCCACTTCCCGGACTCGGACGCACTCCATCTGGGAGACGTCTTCCGAACCACCAGCTATCCGATCGTCGACGTCTACAACGGGGGCTCGGTCGCGGGCACCATCGCGGCGCTCGAGCAGGCGATCGCGATGGCGGGACCGGACACGCGGGTGATTCCGGGACACGGCCTGGAGGTCGTGGGGCGCGACGCGCTCATGGAGTTCCTCGCCATGATCGTCGACATACGTGACCGCGTGCAGGGCATGATCTCCGAGGGCCTGAACCTGGACGAAGTGATGGCCGCGGCGCCGACGGCTGCATACGATGCCCAATGGGGCCAGGAGGCGACGTGGACGGCGAACGACTTCGTTCCCATCGTGTTCCACGAATTGGGCGGCGGGTCGCTCTACGTGCGCTGATCCCGTACGGGAAAACGACCAGACTGGCGCAGCTTCGGCGAGACGCGCGGTAACAACTTCAGCCCCGCCCGCTGAGCCATCGAGTGCGGCTACCGAACGACAGGCTCACAGTCCCAGCAGATCTTTCCTTCCTCGAATACCGGCTCGTCCGGAGTCCCGTCCTGCGCGCGCGCCCCCCGAAGGATGTTCTCGAGGGCGTAGTTCCCCTCGTGGCAGGCCACCTCGAACATCGGGTGGTCGGTTTTTCTCAGCGAGATGGCGGCGGTCCAGGGGCTCACCCACTTGACCGGATCGTCCACGGTGTATTCGTAGCGAATCACGTCCGGACTCACCCGCGTGAACTTTTCGACCAGGCTGTTCATGTTCCGGCCGGAGCCGGCCTGCTGCAGATAGTTGGAGAAGTTCGTGGTCTCGACGACCAGCGTATCGCCTTCCCACCGTCCCCGCGTGTCTCCCAGCCACTGACGAATCGTGCCGTGCGGGCGTCCGTCGAGGGGGACAATCCGCCAGATTCGGAACGCCTCGGACAGAATCGCCACGTAGTCGGGGGTCTGGAAGATCTGCACGAAGCTGTTGTAGGGAAGCGGGCTGATCGGCATCCCGTGAATGGCCAGACACCGGTCACCCCAACCACGGTCGGTGTAGTCGTCGGCTGGCGAGTCGTCGTTGAACCCGTAGCGCGACGCGGCGTCGGCCTTGCCCCATTCCGTCAGTTCGGGGTAGCGACCGTTCGGCGGGTCGACGATGCGCGATGTTCGGAGATCCTCCACGACCTGCGTGCCGAACTCGAGCCCCCACAACCACGAGTGACTCGAAGCGCCGGCCCTGTCGCCCGCCACCGACCGGGTGACGGGCGCATTGGCCGCATCCTCGTCCCGCTGGACGGCCGCGGCTTCGAGTTCCGCGGCCTCTTCCTCGGTCAGATACGCGCGGTCGCCGTACTGCTCCGGCCGCTGCATCGGCGTAATGCTGCTGTAGTCGTAGACACCCCCCAGGTCCGGATCGCCCCACGGCGTCCGCGGCACGTCGGACGACGGTTGCGCCGTCACGACCATCGGGGCCAGCACCAGCGCCGCGACCAGCGCGGCGCCGCCGGCTTCTCGCAAATGACTCATTCTGGTCTCCTTCCGCCATCACCGTTGACGGCCCGCTCCGCGCTAGCAAAAAACGGCTTCCTCTTGGCGGCGACTTCCGGTCGCTGATAGCGTATCTGAGTATTCACTTACCTGACAAAGCGCAATCGGTCGCAGTTCCCGTCGCACCGAGAGGGCGCGCCGTGCCCGGCGCGTTGGAAGTTTCGCTGGCGCGAAACTCCTGCGGCGCAGGCGCCTCGACCGGGGGGAAGACATGGCCATCAGAACGAGCATCGTCGGCATCGCAACCTGGGTGCTGCTGAGCACTCCGGCCGCGGGCCAAGCGCCGGAGTCGGACGGATCCTGGACGATGCCGCGCATGCCGGACGGCCGGCCCGACCTGCAGGCCGTCTGGACGAACGCGACCATCACCCCGTTCGAGCGCGGCAACACCATGCCGTACTCCGACGTGGTCGTACCCGAGTCGGCTGCCGACAAGGCGGTCTTCACCGAGGAAGAGGCCGCGCTCCTCGAGGAGCAGACGAACGCCAGGCGTCCGGAAGTTCTGGGTGCGTACAACGTCTGGATGGACGCGGGAGAACGTTTTCTGTCGACACGCCAGACATCGCTGGTCGTCGACCCGCCGGATGGGCGGGTTCCCGTCAAGGCATGGGCCGCCGCGGTTCGGGAACGGAACCTCGCACGCCAGCGCGACGACTACCGCGCCATGAGCACGTGGGACCGCTGCATCACGCGCGGCGTCCCCGGCTCCATGCTGCCCACCGGCTACAACAACGCGTACCGCATTCTGCAAACGCCGGGTTTCGTGGTGATCCTGCACGAGATGATCCACGAGGCGCGGGTCATTCCGGTGACCGATCGACCTCACCTCGACGAAGATATCGGCCTCTGGACCGGTGACGCCCGCGCGCACTGGGAGGGCGACACGCTGGTCGTCGACACGACGAACTTCAACGATCAGGCGATGATCGTGACGAGCTCCAATGGCGGGCGCCTGAAGGGGCTTCCCGTCGGCGACGCCATGCACGTCGTCGAGCGTTTTACCCGGGTGTCGGAGGACGAGCTCATGTGGGAGGTCACGATCGAGGATCTCGACGTCTATGACCGGCCCTGGACGATCTCGATGCCGCTGACCCGAGCCCCAGGGTACGAGATGTACGAATACGCCTGCCACGAAGGAAATCAGGACGTCGCTATCTACCTCGGCGGCGGGCGCGCCGATGAGCGCGCGAACCGGTGAACCGGGAGCCGCGATGGTCGCCTGTTCGGATCGGGTCGGGCGCGTGACCGCGAATCCCGGCTACGCCAGCTCTGACAGTTCCCGAAGCTGTCCGGTGCTGTCGCCCAGGTTGTCCATCGGGACGTCCATCTTGTCCAGCAACGTCAGCAGGAGGTTCGTCATCGGCGTGTCCGGCGCAAAGCGCAGATGACGTCCACCCGCGATCCGGGCGCCGGCCCCACCCGCCACGAGGATGGGCAGGTTGTCGTGCAGGTGCTGGTTACTGTCGCTGATTCCGCATCCGTAGCTGATCATCGCGTGGTCGAGGAGCGAGCCCTCTCCGTCCTCCGTCGCCCGGAGACGATCGAGGAAATGGGCGAACAGGCTGATGTGGAACGCGTTGATCTTCGCGAGCTTCTCGACCTTGGCCGGATCGTCCTGATGGTGCGAGATCGGATGGTGCGGATCGGGAATGCCCAACTCCGGATACGTCCGCGAGCTGACCTCGCGCGACATGATGAACGTCGAGACGCGGGTCATGTCGGTCTGGAACGCCAGCACCTGCAGATCGAACATCATCCGGACATGATCCTCGTAGCGGTCCGGGATGCCTGACGGCTTCTCGAGCACCGGCAGTTCACGGTCGCTCTGTTGCTCGGCCTTCTGGATGCGGCGCTCGACGTCGCGGACGGCGTCGACGTACTGCGCCACCTTCTCGCGGTCGCCCGCACCCAGCGATCCCTGCAGCTTCCGGACATCGGCGAGAAGCGCGTCGAGAATGCTGCGATCTTCCTGGATCCGGCGCTGGCGAGCGACGGCACTGGTGTCCGCCGCGTCTCCGAACATCCGCTCGAACACCGCACGCGGGTTGATCTCGACCGGCAGCGGCGTGGTCTCGGTCCGCCATGACAGGGTGTTGCCGTAGGCGCAGCTGTAGCCGGCGTCGCACGCGCCGAGAAAGTAGCTCGGGTCGCAGCCGAGCTCCAGCGATGCAAGCTGCGTCTCGGACCCGACGTGCTGCGCCGCGATCTGGTCCATCGAGACTCCGGCCCGGATGTCGGCGCCCTCGGTCTTCTTCGGGTGCACGCCGGTCAGGTAGCAGGCCGCCGCGCGTGCGTGATCGCCAGCGCCTTCGCCAGGCAGCGGGTATGCCGTCTGGTGCACAAGGCCGGTCAGCACGAGCAGGTCGTCGCGGTACGGCGCGAGCGGAGCCAGCGTGGGCGGCAGGTCGAATCCCGCGCCGTCGGTGGACGGCGTCCACTGCTCCATGATGATGCCGTTCGGGACGTAAACCGTCGCCAGCCGCCGCGTCGGACGGCCGGCCGACAGCCGAACCGGGCGGAACGCCGGCACCATGGCGTCCAGCAGCGGCAACGCCATCGTGGCGCCAAGTCCTCGGATCACCGTACGCCGCGACACATGCTTCTTCGTGACGATCATGGCGCTCTCCTCGCGTCGGACACGGCTCCGTCAGACATGCGCATCTGGAACGGCGCGCTCCTGACAATACCCGAGATCAGTGACGACCAGCGGTAGTCGCTCGCGGTGGCGGCCCGGACGATCGCCCGGACGGCCGGCGCGTCGTAGTACTCGACCCCGCGGCCGATTCCATACGTCATCAGCTTCTCGACCACCGTCGAGGCGAAGCGGTCGGGCTGCCCGGCGAAGAGCTGCGCCAGCCCGCCGGGGCCGGTGATGGTCTCGCCGTTGGGCAGCTCCGCCGATGCGTCGATCGGATTGCCGCCTTCTCCCGTCTCCCGCCACCGGCCGATGGCGTCGAAGTTCTCCAGCGCGAACCCCAGCGGATCCATCTGCGCATGACACGACGCACAAACCGGATTCCGCCGGTGCACTTCCATCCGCTCGCGGACGGAACTCGGTGCGACGCCTTCCTCGCCAATCTCCTGTAGCGCCGGAATGTCGGGCGGCGGGGGCGGCGGCGGGGCACCCAACAGGTTCTCGAGAAGCCACTTGCCGCGGAGCACCGGTGACGTCCGCGTGGCGTACGACGTCACGGTCAGCACGCTCGCGTGCCCCAGCAGCCCGCGCCGCCCACCCGCCGGCAGATCCACCCGCCGGAAGTGGCTGCCGTAGACGCCCGGGATTCCGTAGTGACGGGCCAACCGCTCGTTCAGGAACGTGTAGTTCGCCCGCAACAGGTCCAGAACGCTGCGATCCTCGCGGAGCTGACTTGTCAGAAACAGCTCCGTCTCGCGCGCGAAGGCCTCGCGCAGGTTGTCGTCGAACTCCGGGAAGGTCTCCGGATCCGGCATGACGAGCCGCATGTTACGCAGATACAGCCACTGTCCGGCGAAGTTGTCGATCAGTGCGCTAGAGCGGGGGTCGGCCAGCATCCTGGCTACCTGCCGGTCGAGGACGGCGGGGTCGGCCAGCCTCCCCTGCTCAGCGAGTCCGAGCAACTCCTCGTCCGGGATGCTGCTCCAGAGGAAGAACGACAGCCGCGAGGCAAGGTCGAGATCGGTGAGCCGATACGGACTTCCGCGCCCGGCGTCCACCGGATCGTGCGTGATGCGAAAGAGGAACTCCGGGCTGGCGAGGACCTTCCGCAGGGCGAGCTCGACGCCTGCCTCGAAGCCGCCGCGCGCGCGGCCTTCCACGAAGAGCGCGAGCAGTGGCTCAAGGTCGGCGTCCGTCACCGGGCGGCGGTACGCGCGTCGGACGAGCCGAGAGAAGATGTCCCGAGCGCACGATATCTCGGCCGCGGTGTCCGTGGGCCGGCAGACGAACAGGCGCTCCCCGCTGGCGGTGTCCACGTGGCCGGCCCGGACAGGTAGCGCGACGTCGAGCGGCCCTTCGATCTCGATGGTCCACAGGGCCGGCTCCTCGGTTGCGTAGAGCGCCGCGTCACCGCTGAACCCGAACGTAGCCACCGACAGCGCCGGCCGCAAGGGCCCTTCCCGCACGACCGGCCTGGCGAGGAACGCGGCCGAGACGAGGTGCGGTCCGGCCGTGGCCCGGAAACGCACATTGAGCCCCTCGTCGCCGTTCAGGATGTACTGCTGCTCGTCCGCGCGCTGCTCCGGCGTCGGGTTTACGAGGGGCAGGCGGCCTACCGTGAACAGTTGCAGGCGCTCACCGTCGAGCCGGACCTCGAGGTCGTGAACCTGCCGCATGCCGCGAATCTGGTCGCGATGGTTCTTGAGCAGACGCAGTTTGGCAACGTAGTCGCCCGTAGACGGGAAAGTATGCCGGACCGCCATGCCGCCGCGTGATCCGAACGGCAGGTCCTCGCTCATCCGGTCGTCCTGCCGGAGGTACTTGGACAGCGTGTAGATCTCCGACGAAGCGCCGCCCGCAATACCCGTGGCGAGGCGGGCAATCTTGCCGGCCGCCGCCAGGTAGCGCTCCATCAGCAAGGGGGAGACGGTGAGCACGTCGCCGATGTTGTCGAAACCGTAGCCCGAGTCGTCGGGCGGAAGAAGCGTCGATGCGTCCACGTCGAGCCCGAGCAGATCACGGATCGCGTTGGCGTACTCCACGCGGTTCAGGCGATGCGCCACCGGGCGGCCGACCATCGGCCGGAGTGCCGCGGCCGCGTCGATGGCGGTCTCGAGGTGCGCGACCAGCGCGGTGGCGGCCCGTGGGTCGGGGCGCGGACGGCCCGCCGGCGGCATCGCGCCGGTCCGGAGCTTGCGGACGACCTTCTCCCAGATCGCGGCATCGCGCGGCGGATCGCGCGGATCGATCGCCTCCGCATCCAGCGCGAGGTTCGCCGTCGGGCGGGCGCTGTTGTGGCACGCGATGCAGTTCCGGTCGAGGAAGGCCCGCGAGGGGTCCGGCTGCGCAGCGCTCGCGGGAGCGGCGACGACCGCCACCGCGAGCGCGCCGAGCACGCCAGTTAGCATCCCGCGCACTGCCGGGATCCTCGTCGGCATCACTGGCTGTCCTGTCCGGCGCCGAGCTGGCGCAGCAGAGCGGCCGTGGTGGGCCGCACCTGAAAAGTGCCGCCGACGTAGAGGCCCTCGGCAATAGACAGCGGCGTCCACCCGTCGTTATCGGCGACGTCTACCGGCGCACCCCGGTCGGCCAGGAACTGCACGATGGTGTCGCCGCCCATGTAGGCCGCGCCATGCATCGCCGTCTGACCGTGATCGTCCACCGCGTGTACGTCACCGCCCAACTCCATGGCCAGCTTGACCGCCTCGAGATCGTGCCGCTCCCGGCGGACCGAGTCGTCATTGAACTTCACGCGCCCGTAGCGGTCGGATCCGTCGACCCAGCCGAGGCCCGCCGCCACCATCAGCGGCGTGGTGCCGCCTTCGTTGGCGAGCCGTGTGTCCGCGCCCCGGTCGGCGAGGAGGCGCATCAGATCGAGATCGGCGAACTTCGCGGCAAGCCAGAACGGGGTGGCCCCGACCATGGACAGCGGGCCGCTGGTAACGGAAAGGTCGCCCGGCACCCGCGGCAGCCGCCCCAGCAGCCGCGCGTCGATGTCCGCCCCACCGGCCAGCAGCAGCTCCACGATGTCCCGGCGCTTCTGCTGCACGGCGGCGTGCAGCGCCGTGCGCCCGGCGCCGATCGCGTCCACGTCCGCACCGGCCTCGATCAGGAAGCGCACCATCGCGGGATGCCGGCTCTCGGTGGCGACCAGCAGGGCCGCGCTCCCGTTGCCACCCGCCTCGTTCACGTCCACGCCGGCGTCGAGCAGCAACCGGGCCGACGCCACGTCGCCCTGCTGGGCGGCGAACAACAGCGGCGTGAACTCGCCGAGCGAGCGGGCCCGCACGTCGGCACCGGCGGCGATGAGGGCGGCCGCGACGTCCGAGTGCTTCTCCGCGACCGCCCACATCAGCGCGGTCTGCCCGCGCACCGTCTCCCGGTCGTTCACGCGGGCGCCGCGGGCCAGCAGGCTCTCTACGGCCTCCACGCTGCCAGTCCGCGCGCAGGTCATGAGCGGCGTGACGCCAGTCGGCAGCGTCTGGTTGGCGTCCGCTCCGTGCGCCAGCAGCTTCTCCACCATCGCGGCGCTGCCGTTCGCGCACGCCAGCGAAAGGGGCGAAACCCCCAGCTCGTTCTCCACGTTTACGTCGGCGCCCGCGCGGAGGAGGATGTCCGCGATTTCCAGGTTGTCGCGGTGCGCCGCCCAGTGAAGCGCCGTCGCGCCGTCCGGCTGCGGGGTGCCTACGGGTGCCTGCGCCTCGACGAGCGCGCGCACCGCCGCAGCATCCTCATTGCGGGCGGCCTCGATGAGACTCAGCCCATCCTGACCCGTAGCGGGGTCGGCACCTACGAGGAATGCCAGCAGAAACACCGCGCGGCCGAGCAACAGCGCCCGCGGCTGCATAACCAGCAAGACTACATCAGGTGCGGGCGGGATTCGACCCCGAATCCGCCGGCCCTCCGTCCAACGGCTATCTGGCTGTTTGCAGCGGCTCGAGACCCGTCTCGGCAATCGTTACCGCTGCGTCGCCGGATGACAGGAAATCAATGAGTCTCTGTGCGCCCTCGGGGTTTCCTGCATCCGTCGCGATCCCGGCCGAGAAAGTCGTGACCCTCTGGTACTCGTCGGGAATCGGGCCAGCGTAGGCCGCCCCCGGGATCGAGAGGATCTCGCTGACCTGCTGAAAGCCGACTTCGACCTCGCCGCGCGCCACGACGGCCGCCACGCGCTCGCTCTCGATGCGCCGGCCCTTTGGCGCAAGCTGCTCCGCCAAGCCAAGCCGGGGAAACAACTCCGTGGAAACGTACGTCCCGCTCACGCTCGCCGAGTAGCCGATGGACTCGGCGGCCAGCAGCGTTTCCACGAACGCCTCGGGTGTGCTGATGTCCGGGAGTGCGGCTCCCTCGCGCACCGCCATCCCGATCGATGAACTGGCCAGATCGACCCGGGTGTCGGCTCGGACCAGGCCGCGTCCGATGAGATCGTCCAGGCCGGCCTGCGACATGATCAGGACATCGAAGCGTTCCCCGCGCTCCAGGCGGGCCGGAATCGAGTCGGGAGCGCCGCCGGTCGACGCCCCGTAGGCGGTCGCGAGTCCGATACTCGTTTCTGCCTCGAATTGCGGCGCGAGGCGATCATAGGCCGCAGCCAGGCCCCCGGAGGTCACGACCGCCACCTCCCGCGGCGGGTCCGAATCGCCGGCAGCTACGCCGCCGCCCGACGACGGCGCACAGGCGGCGGTCGTCACCGCCAAGGGCAACAGGAGCGTGAGAATCCGACGTCTCTGCAACGCCTGAAGCCTCAGGACGGCGGCAGCGCGAACGTGACGAGCATGTTGCTACCCATTGGCGCCTCGAGCTCCGGCGCGTAGTTGCTCATCCGGAATATCGCCGCGCCGCCCACCGGCACCGACAGATACTGGCGGCCGCCGGCCTCGTATGTGACGGGAAAGCCGGTGATCTGGCTACCCAGGATCGTCTCCCACAGCACGTCGCCGGTCTCCGCGTCGAAGGCGCGGTAGCGGCGGTTGAGGTCACCGAAGAAGACGACGTTGCCGGCGGTGGCGAGCGTCGACCCAGCGTTGGGAGCCCGCTGCGAATAGCGCCACGCTTCCCGGCCGGTCGAGATATCAAGCGCCCGCACCTCGGTGAGGTGGCCGTCCTCCGCGAATCCCGGTTCGGGTTGCGTGAACCTGGGGCCCGTTCCCGAGACCGTCCGATCGTTGGCGGTCTGGTTGAGACACGAGCGATTGATCGGAATGTAGAGCAGCCCGGTCCGTGGGCTGTATGACCAGGACCACCAGCCCTTCACGTTGTGCCCGCAGATGATGAACTGCTGGCCAGGCTCGCGCGCCACCAGGTCCATGTTGATGAAGACCTGCCCGGTCGCCGGATCGATGTCGCGGATGACGAAACGCTCCGTGCTCGTATACGGCAACGGCGTCGCCCACAGAAACTCACCCGTTTCCCGATCAAGGACGAACAGCCCGCCAGGCTCCCCCAGGGTGACCGCGACCTTGCGCTCCTCGGCGGTGCCGGCGATGCGCGGGTTGATCCACATCACCGACTCCGGATCGGGCGCGACGACCGTGTCAATCAGCGTGCGCTCCTGAACGAAGTCCTGATCCCAGTCGTCGCACGGCAGGTGCTGGTAGTACCACTCCATTACGCCCGTCTCTACGGCCAGGGCGACGGTGGAGTTGGAGTACAGCTCGCACGGCGTGCTGTCGCCGACGTCCCAGGTGCCACGTCGCATGATGCGCGTGTAGGGCATCGGGACCGCAATGCCCCAATAGATGAGCCCGAGCTCCGGGTCGTAGCTGCCCGGGGCGCCCCACGCCGACACGTGGAACCGCTGCGACGTCGGCACGTTGCCCCAGGTCTGCCCGCCAGGGTCGTCCGCTCCGGCCGCCGTGTAGACCCGCCAGAGTTCCTCTCCGGTATCCGAATCGTGGGCCGAGATGAAGCAACGCGCCGGGATGTCGGTGGGAAAGCAGGCCCTCCCGGCAAGCACCCGGCCGTCGATGATCATGGCGCCCGTCGAGTGGGTCATCCCCGCCCGGTAGTCGGTCATCTCCTGGTCGAAGGCCACCTCGCCGGTGCGGGCATCGAGCGCGAGCAGGTGCGCGTCGGAGGTCAGGTGATAGATGTGGTTGCCATAGATGGCCAGATTCCGGGTCCGGTTGCCCAGCGTGACGTACTCGCGCAGGTCGCTGGGCAACTGGCGGCGGTAGTCCCAGAGCAGGTCCCCGGTCGCCGCGTCCAGCGCCTGGATGTGATCGTCGTTGTTGGCGAGGTACATCACGCCGTCGTAGACGAGCGGCTGGGTCTGCTGCGGTCCCTCGTCCATCGCCCGCATCCAGGCCACCTGGAGCTGATGCACGTTGTCCCGGTTTATCTCGTCGAGCGGGCTGTACGCCTGAAAGTCGTACGTCCGGTGGGTCATCAGCCAGTCGCCCGGATCCGGATTCCGCAGCATCTCGTCCGTGACCGGCACGAACGGCCGCACCTCGCGGGTGATTGTCTCACCCTCCTGCGCGCCCACCAGAGACGACAAGGGCAAAGCCGCGACGCCGAGCAGCAAAGTCGCCGGAAGCCAGTGGCGGATCAGGGGTCGGTGCGGCATGGTCGCCTCCTCATGCGGCCGGCTCCGCTGCCATCGGCAGCGACTCCAGGCCGCGCAGCACGATCGCCCGCCGGAATCTCGGCGTGTCGTCGAGCAGGCGCATCGAGGAGAAGCGCTCCAGCAACACTTCCAGCGCGATGCGCCCTTCCAGACGCGCCAGCGGGGCGCCGAGACAATGGTGAACACCACGGCCGAACGAGATATTGCTTCCCTTCGACCGTTCGACGTCCAGCCGCTCCGGCTCGTCGAAGACCTCCGGGTCGCGGTTAGCGGCCCCAATCGCCAGTATGGCGCCGTCGCCGCGTCGCAGGGACGCGCCGTTCATCTCGCAGTCTTCCAAGACGCCCCTGAAATCGAGCTGCACCGGCGAGTCAAAGCGCAGCAGCTCTTCCACCGCGGCCGGTATCCGGCTCGGGTCTTCCCGCAGGAGCTGAAGCTGGTCGGGATTGCGCAGCAACGCGAGCATGCCGTTGCCGATCAGGTTGGTGGTGGTCTCGTTGCCGGCGACCAGCAGCAGGCGCAGCATGTTCAGCACCTCGCGGGCAGTGAGCTTGTCCCCTTCCTCTTCCGCCAGGGCGAGCGCGCTGACGATGTCCTCCTGCGGCTCGCGGCGCCGGGCCTCGATGATGGCGGTGAAGTACGCATCGAACGACTCACCCGCGACCATCGCCCGCTTCCGTTCCTCCGGCGTGATAACCGGCTCGAGCAATCGCGCCCGCTCGTCCGACCAGTGCTTGAACTCCGCCCGGTCCTCGGGCGGCACACCCAGCATCTCGGCGATCACGATGACGGGCAGCGGGTTGGCCACAGCCGCAATCAGGTCGAATCCGGACGGGTCGTCTATGGCGTCCAGCAGTTGCCCCATGATCGTCCGGATGTGAGGCGCCAGGGCGTCGACCACCTTCGGCGTGAACGCCTTGTTCACGAGCGCTCTGAGGCGGGTGTGCTCCGGCGGATCCATAAACAGCATGGTCCACTCGGCCCGTGGCGACAGGGACGACCGTTGCTTCGGCGTGAGGCTGCGGCTCGTGGGAATGTTGGAGAACCGGCGAAAGTCCCGGAGGATGGCCTCCACGTCCGCGTAGCGGGTGAACACCCAGGAATTGAGCACGCGGCTGCGGTGAGCGGGAGAACGCGAGCGCAGGCGCGCGTAGGTCGGATACGGGTCCTGGATCACCCGGGCGGACAGCGGGTTGTACGCGATGCCGCTACGCCAGTACTCCGGCAGGGCCAGAGTCTTGACGACAGCCGACCGCAACGTCCACCGCAGCTCATCCAGCATCAATAGGCCAGCGCGTAGCAGTCGCGCCGCGGATCGGCCGCGGCCATCCGGTTGCCGGTGGCCGGGTCGATCATCACCGCCGTCGCACACCCCGAGACACCGAACTGGGGCACCTCGATAATCTCGTGTCCACGCCGCCGCAATTCTTCGACCACCGCCGGATCGACGTCCGCTTCGACATCCAGCCGGTTGAAGCCGGCCGCGTGCGGCCAGAACGAGCCGTGCAGGTGCTGCGTGCGGACCCGCGGCCAGGCGAGCGCGTCGTGCAGGTTCGGGTACCAGTCCGGCTCGAACTCCACGATGTTCAGGAACGCCTGCAGGATGGTCTGATCCTGGTTGTCGCCGCCCGGCGTGCCGATCGCCAGGAACGGCTCCCCGTCGCGGAAGACGATGCTCGGCGTCAGCGTGTAGCGCGGGCGGGCGCGCGGACGGATCTGGTTGGCACGTTCCGGGTCGAGCCAGAACTGCTCCCCGCGCGTGCTGAGCCCGATGCCGGTGCCGCCCAGAATGATGGCGCCTCGAATCCACCCGCCGCTCGGCGTGGCGTCGAAGACGTTTCCGTCCCCGTCGATGATGGCGATGTGCGTCGTGTCCTTCAGTCCGCCCGCCGACGGCACGAACGAGCCGTCCGCGTCGCTCGCCGCCACGCCGTCCTCGATGTCAGCCACCCAGAACGGCCACTCGTTCACGTCGGGATCGTGCGGCAGCGGGTCGCCGGCGCGGAACGCGACGGAAGCGTGCCGGGCGTCGATCTTCGCCGCCCGCTCCCCCGCGTAGGTCTTCGACAGGAGTCCCGCGGCCGGCACGTCGACGAACTCCGGGTCCGCGTAGTAGGTGTCCCGGTCGGCATAGGCCAGCTTCATCGCCTCGACGACGGTGTGGACGTAGTCGGCGCTGTTGTGCCCCATCCCCTGCAGATCGAAGTTCTCGAGGATGTTCAGGGTCTGCAGCAGCACCGGTCCCTGGCTGTTGAACCCCTGCTTGTAGATGGTGTAGCCGCGGTAGTCGGTGCGGCTCGGCGCTTCGATGCGGGAATGGAACTCGACGAAGTCGCTGATATCGAACGGCGCGCCGTGCGCCTTCAGGAAGGCGACCATCTCCACCGCGATGTCACCCTTGTAGAAGCGGTCGCGGGCGGCGGCGACGGCGCGGGCCCGGCCAAGGTGTGCGTGGTCCCGTTCCGCGTCGACCATCTTCCGGAGCGTCCGCGCCAGGGCGGGAAGCGCGATCGTCTCGCCCGCCGCGTAGGGCGAGCCGTCGGGCTTCAGCCAGTAGCGCCGGTTCTGCGGCCACTCCTTCAGGAAGTCGACGTTCTCCTCGATGGCCCGGGCGGTCAGCGGCCGGAGGGGAAACCCGTGCTCCGCATAGTCGATGGCGCGCGCCGCCACCTGCTCGAATGTCATCGTGCCCCACCGCTCCAGCACCGTGAGAATGCCGTGCAGGGCGCCCGGCACGACACCGGGATCCAGCCCCTGGCCGTTGAGGTCCCGATCGCGTTCCGTGTACCACTCGATGCTGGCGCCCCTCGGCGCCCAGCCCTGGCCGACGATGGACGTGACCTCGCCCTCCGCGGCCGGGTAGACCAGGATCAGCGCCTCTCCTCCCAGCCCGTAGAGGTCCTGCTCGACGACGCCGCCGACAAGCATCGCCGTGACCCCCGCGTCGAACGCGTTGCCGCCCTGCACCAGCGTCTCGAACGCGGCGGCGGTCGCGAGTGGATGGCCGGTGGAAACACCGGCGGTGCGGCCGGACACCGGGGGCCGCTGGGCCTCCAGCGCCACCGGGGCGAGCACCACGGCCAGTACCGCCAGCACGCCGGCAACCCGTACGGCGGCCGCGCACGGCCCCCGCCGTCTCGACATCGGCGGATGGTCCGCCGCGTGGCAGGCGGTTGACGGATAGCATCGTGCGCCGTTCGGCATCGCGGCCTCCAATCCAGTTGTCGTCAAACGGTAACCGGACCCGATTATGGCACGGCGGGACGTGGCCAGCGGCCGCGGGTGGCCCGCGAGAAAGCCAGGCAGGAGCAGGCTGCGGGGACGACGCCCTTGCCGCGATGCGACGGGTAGGCTAACGTCCTGATCCGGCAAGGAGATCCTGATGGCCGCCGTACACTCGCGACGCAGCTTCGTTAAGCGTTTCGGCACCGCGGCCGGCGCCGCCGCCCTCACTCCCTCCGCCATGGCGGAAGCAGCCGTTCAGCCGGCGCCGCAGTTTCCGGAGGAGACGCCGCGGTCCGTCCATCCCACCCTCAACCGGCGGGCCCGCGGTTGGCTGCGCTTCCTGTGGGAGAAGGCGACGACCCCGGACAACTGGAACGCGGACGGCGTTCCCCATATGTGGTGGGACCGTTACTCGATTCCGGTGGTCACCAGCTACGGCCGCTTCGATCTCCACAATTCGTCGTACGCCCTGCTGCTCATGGCCGACGAAACGCCGGCGTGGCGTGAGGTCTATACCCGGATCGCCGACGGCCTCGCCAGCCGTTACCCCACCTACTGGGGCGCGATCGACTGGCTGACGCAGATCGGCGACGACCCGCGGCGGGCAAACTATCCCGATTACGTCATGGCGGGAATTCCGGAGCGGCTCCGCGGCAACTACAACCGGATCGGCTGGACCGCGAACGGTATCGAGCCCTGGGGGCTTTCCCCGGATCCGATCGGCTCGGAAGGCAACCTTTTCTTTCGCGGCTGGTTCAATCTGGTCCTGGGCATCTATCGCTACATCTCGGGCGACGACAAGTACGAGCGGCCGTTCGACGTCACCGGCTACGGGGACGAGGTGTTCCAGTGGGATCAGCACCGCATCGCGGAGTTGCTCGAACAGCAGTACCGCGAGCGGCCGGAAGGACCGCATTGCGAGAACACCAAGGTCTGGTTCGTGTGTAACTCCGCTGCCGGGCTTGGCCTCCATCTCTACGACCGGATCAACGGCCGCGAGACGCACCGGCCGGTGCAGGGCTTCCTGGAGTACGCGCGCGAGAACTTCGTGGGCGTCGGGAACGATGGCCGCCTGGAGTGGGTCACCAGCTACTACGACCCGATCGTCAACCACAAGGCCAACGGCGGCGCCGGGGCGGGTGTCGGAACGGCTTTTCTGCTGCTGCCCCAGGATCGGGAGTTCGCCACGTTCCTGTACGAATCGGCCGCCAATGCGCTCGGCTGGAACAACCCGCGCGTCGAGATCCGCGCCTCGCAGCCCGGACTGGTGATGGCGCGCGAGCTCGGCGACCATACGTCGCTGGCGCGGCTCCGCGCCGCTGCGGAGCGGGAGTACGACCCCCGCTACTTCGGTGACGACAACGAGATGTTCGGCTGGTGGTTCAACCTCAACGAGGCCTACCCGCGCGGCCAGCGCAGCGCCAGCATGATGGTCTCGGAGGTCGGGATGGGCGACGCCTGGTACCGGGCGTTCGACGCGCCGCACCTCGACAAGTTCGACGCGCCCACCGTCGAGGGCATCGAATTCCCCGCCCTCGGCGTCTACCAGGCGTGGAACGACACCGAAAGCGGAGCCCTCCACGTCGGCACGTATGCCGCGTCGCCCGACCGGCGGGGACTCGATACGACCTGGCAGGTTACCAATCTGCCAAGCGCCGACGATGTCTACATCCTGTGCGACGGCGAGCCGTTCCGGAGATTCAGCGTCGTCGACCCGAACACTATCCGCCTGGATGCCAGCATCGACCTGCGCCACTACCAGATCTTCACGGGCTACCGGGGTCCCGGTACGCAGGCGGACGCCGCGCAACAAGGGGAGCGAACGGCGCGGACCGCCCGGGCCGGCGCCGGTGCGGCAGCTGGCATGGCCGCTGCAACGGGGCTGGGCGCCGCGGCCGAACGGTCCTCGACCACCCCGCACGGGCGAAACGCCGCGGAAGCGACCAGCAGCTTCTCGAACACGGGCCCGAGCTGTCCGTGCTGCGTCGCGTAGCGGGTGGGGGATCGCATCGACGACCTGGCCCCCCGGTTTCCTCTACCTACGCGTCCCGCATGAACAAAGCGCACATGGAGCGGGCCGTGGCCCTCTCCAGGCAGGGCATGGAGCTAGGGCACGGCGGGCCGTTCGGCGCCGTTATCGTCCGGGGCGACGCGATCGTCGGCGAAGGCTGGAACGAGGTTCTCAGCTCGAACGACCCCACCGCCCATGCCGAAGTCGTGGCCATCCGAAAGGCGTGCCACAAGCTCGGGACGTACGACCTGTCGGGCTGCGAGATCTACACCAGTTGCGAGCCGTGCCCGATGTGCCTCGGCGCCATCTACTGGTCGCGCATCAGCAAGGTGTACTTCTCAATAGGCCGGCACGATGCCGCCGGCATCGAGTTCCGCGACGAGTTCATCTACGAGGAAGTGGCGAAGCCGTTCGCCGAGCGGGCGTTGCCGATGGAGTACGTCCCGTGCGACGGTGCAATGGACGTGTTCGCGGCCTGGATGCACCCGGCGCGCCGCACCACCTACTGAGCCGGCGATCGGCCTTGCCTCGCAGGGACCGGGGCTTCGGCTGTCCGCTAGCTATCAACGAAACGTCCTTACCTGTTGACGTGCATCTGTGTCCCCTGTTGGCCGCGATTCTGACGCTGGCACTTGTACTGTCCCTCCCCTGGAGCCGGGGGTAGCCAGTGCAGGGGTTCGCTGCAGTTTGCGCGTCGGACTCGGACCCGGACGACGAGCGGCTCTGGATGTAACCCGGGCTCCGCATGCGGGGGCGACGATGCGTGCTACGATCAGGGGGTCGAATCGTGAGCAGGTGTTCCTCCACCCCGGAAGCCCCGCTCAGAGTAGCGGGTGTCGCCGGGCGCAATCCCCGGCCCTTCCCTCCTCCCAGATTCTCTTGAGACCGCCCGCCGTGTCGGCGGGGCGGTCACCGGCAACGCTCCGCGTCCGGGTGAACGCGGAAGCTGGAGCACAAGTCTGTATGCATTTCGCCGACCTGGGCCTGCACCCAGAACTCCTTCGCGCGGTCGACCGCGCGGGTTACAAAACCTCTACTCCGATCCAGGCGCGCGCCATTCCGGCCGTGCTCCAGGGCCACGACCTGATAGCGTGCGCACAGACCGGTACGGGCAAGACGGCCGCCTTCCTGCTGCCGATCCTGCAGCGCCTGGCCGACCGATCGCCGGGCTCTTCGCCGCGCGCGCTCGTGATCACGCCGACGCGCGAGCTGGCTGCCCAGATTGCCGAGGCGGCCCGGCAGTATGGACGCGACCTGCGACTACGCAGCACCGTCATCTTTGGCGGGGTCGGGATGGAGCCGCAGACGCGCCGGCTGCGCGCCGGTTTGGATCTGCTCGTCGCCACGCCGGGACGACTGCTCGATCACCTCGGGAGGGGGCATGCACGGCTCGACCGCGTCGAGACCCTGGTCCTCGACGAGGCGGATCGCATGCTCGACATGGGATTCCTGCCCGACATCCGGCGCATCCTCAAGGTCCTGCCGAAGACGCGCCAGAACCTCTTCTTCTCGGCGACCATGCCGGACGAGATCGAAGCGCTCATTCGCCGGACGGCCACGAATCCCACCGTGATCGAAGTTACCCGCCGAGCGACGCCGGTCAGCGCTATCAAACAGGTCGTCCATCCGGTGGTGATGACCAGCAAGAAGGACCTCCTCACGACGCTCCTCCAACGTGCGGACATGGGACCGACGCTGGTCTTCACCCGCACGAAGGCCCGCGCCAATCAATTGGTGCGGCGTCTGGAGAAGTCACGGCGCCAGGTTGCCGCGATCCACGGGAACAAGAGCCAGAGCGCACGGACCCGGGCCCTCGCCGGCTTTCGTGCCGGCAGGATCGACACGCTGATCGCCACCGACATCGCCGCGCGCGGCATCGACGTCGAAGGGATCAGCCACGTGATCAACTTCGACCTTCCGCACGTTCCCGAAGACTACGTGCACCGCATCGGCCGCACTGCTCGGGCCGGGTCGAGCGGACACGCGGTTTCGCTGGCCGCACCGGAAGAGCGGCTGCAATTGGCCGCTATCGAGCGGCTGGTCGGAAACTCGATCCCGCGCGAGAAGGTAGCGGGGTTCGACGCAACGCTGGACGCGGCGCCACCCGAAGGCCGCCGGCAGCCGCGTCGCCGGAAGACCGGTAGTCGACAACGCGGAAGCAACGGGCACACCCGCGCCGCAGCGCCCAGCAGACCGAGGACTCCAGTCCGAGCGAGCCGGCGCCCCGCTCGTTGATTCGGGAACGGGGGCGGTGCCCCGGGGGGACCGCGATTCGCCGTGGCGGCGCTACTCGTCGAGGCGGACTTCGGCGATTGCGATACCGCTTTCGCCCGCCACCGCGTACAGAAGAAGACCCGCCCGCCCTCCTCGAAGATGGCGGGGTCGCGGAGCTGGTTGCCGTCCCTGTTTGTACTTCTTCTTCATCGCTCTACGCCGTGCGCGATCACGGACGCAGCGGGCGTCCGTCCCGTTCGAGCTGACGCGCGCCGGCGAGAATGCCGGTCAGTCCGTAGTTGCCCTCGTGGCAGGCGTACTCGAAAAGTGGGCCGTCGGTCCGCCGGAACGGCATCATCACCGTGTACGGGGCCGTGTAGACGGTCGGGTCCGTGACCGTGAACTCGTAGGCCACCGTGTCCGGGTCGAGCCGGGTGAGACGCTCCTCCAGATGCATGTTCGGGCCGGTTCCCCCGCTCTGGCCGCCCCGGAACTGGGTGGTCTCGATCACCAGGGTCTCTCCCTCCCAGTGGGCGCGCGAGACGCCGGCAAACTGCGGAAACGGCGGCTTCGCCTGGTCTTCCAGGGGGATGATGCGGGCGTTGTGCACCATCTCGTTCAGGATCGCCACGTATCCCGGCGCCTGGAAGATCATCACGTTGTTGTTGTAGGCGCTCGAGCGCATCGGCGGACCCGAGTTGAAGCCCATGATGCAGCGGTCGGCGAGGCTGCGGTTCTCGTACGAATCGTATCGGTGCTCCTCCAGGTGGGCGCGCCGCTCGGCCGCGGCCTGGATGGCTGCCTCGGTCCGCGGCGGCAACCGGCCATCGGGTGGATCGATGATCAACGCCGTCCGCTTGTCGGAGGTGAGCTCGATGCCGCGCTCGTACCAGAACTCGTTGTAAGAGAGCACCCCTCCCTCGGAGCGCGGGCGGTAACCGGCCGCGCCCTTCTCGGGATCGAAAAGGTCCCGGTTCAGGCGCACGCGCTCCGACGCCTCGAACGCCGCCGCGTCTTCCGGTGAGAGCCTCTCGACTCCCTCGAACTGCTCCGGGCGCTGGAACGGCGTCAGGGTGCGGAACGTGAACGTGCCCGAGACGTCCGGCTGTCCGTCGGGCGTCCGCATCGGCATGGTGCGATCGCCCGACGTCTGGGCAGACGCCGGCGGCGGGGCGAGTGCAAGCACCGCTGTCAGGACGACGAGCGTCGCGAGGGTGTTTCTGAACATCTCTAGCCTCCCCGGGCGCCGGGCGAATCCGAGACTCTGGCGCCTGTTGCCGAATACACACAGCAGAGTATCGCTAGTATGAGCCATTGTCATGGCCAGATTCAGGATGGTTCTGCTGCCGCTGACCGTGCTGCACGCCCTCTTCGTCGGCCTCACGGCCATGGTGGGGGCCTTTGCCGACGGCGGAGACATCTGGCAGCGGCTCGTGCTGGTCCTCCTGCATCCCCTCGGCGCCATCGGCATGACGCTGCTGGTGTTGCAGCCCGGCATCGCCGCTGCCCACATCCTCGTCATAGCCGCGCTCCTCACCGCGAACGTGATTGCGGACCTCTGGCTGGCGCGACTGATCGCCACAGGCGCGGTGCGGGGGGACTGGGAGCTGGCTTTGGCCTTCTCGGTCGTTCCCGCCATCGGGATTGTCTACGCGCTGGCGCTGCTCCGGACCGGACGTGCTGCATGCTCCTGAAACAGGCTATGATTGTGTAGCCTGATGTGTGAGCATTGACACCATGGCAACGAATCTCGCAATAGACCAGAACCTCCTCGACAGAGCGCTGGCCGTTGGCGGCAAGAGGACCAAGAAGGCCACCGTCAATCTGGCTCTGCGTGAATTCGTCGCTCGCCGGGAGCAGAAACGGCTGCTCGATCTGTTCGGCAAGATCGAGTGGGACGATTCCTACGACTACAAGCGTGAGCGGACGCGTTCGTGAACATCTTCGTCGACACGAGCGTCTGGTCGCTGGCGCTCAGACGGGACTCGCCGCCGGACACACCCGTGGTCCGACGCCTGCGAGAAGCGCTCGACGGCGACGTGGTCCACGCGACCGGCCTCGTGCTCCAGGAACTGCTTCAGGGCTTTCAAGGCCCGCGAGCTCACGCGAAGATCGTTGATCGTTTCGCGGCCATCGCGATGATTGCCCCGACCCGCAACGACCACATCGAAGCCGCCCAACTCCGCAACGCCTGCCGCCGCCGCGGCGTTCAGGTCGGCACCATCGATGCGCTGCTCGCACAGCTATGCATCGCCCACGATCTCGTCATGTTGTCGAGCGACCGGGACTTCGCCCTGCTCGCGGACTCGACGGCCCTTCGGCTCTGGCGCGCCCCCTAGGCGTACCCCAGCACCGGGTGCGGCACGTCAAGGGAGCGCAAACACAAACAGGCCGTTACCCACGTTCGGACGCCGGACGTCGGGGATCAGCTCGGCCGGCATCGTCGTCCAACTCCCGCCCCCGGTTCCGGCCCCGATGGCAACGTACTGTCGGCCATCCACGCTGTAGGTAATCGGGAAGCCCTGCACCGCGGTCGGCAGCCGCGTTTCCCAAAGCTGATCGCCGGTCGCCACGTCGTAGGCAAACGTGCGCCGGTCGTACGTGCCGACGAACGTCAGGCCGCCGGCGGTGGTCAGCGCCGCCGAAATGTACGGCGACCGCTTCCGGTGCGACCAGAGGATCTCGCCGCTCACGTGCATTGCGACGAACTCGCCCATGTTGCCGTCGCTGTCCGGGTGCAGGAAGTTCTCGCGGAACACCATCCCGGCGCCGCCGCCCCCTTCCCGGAACTCGACCTCGCTGTAGATGGTCCGCTGGCAGTTCAGCGTCAGGGGGATGTAGAACGCCTCGGTCTCCGGACTGTAGGCCATCGCCCGCCAGCTCTTGAGACCGGAATGGCTCGGACAGAACGAGAGCTCCTCGTCGAGCACGGGCATCATGCCGGGGCGAAACGACATGCGCCCAGTCTGCTGATCGATGTCGACGATGTTCTGATAGCCGAGGTCGGTGGCGTTGACGAACTGTCCGGTCTCGCGGTCGAGCTGCCACAGGATGCCAAGCTTGCCCATGGTGAAGACGGACGGCCGCCCATCGACCTCCACGAGGATCCGCTCGAACGTCTCGTCCATGTCGTGGGATTCGCCCGGCAGATGCTGGAAGTACCAGCGCATCTCGCCGGTCTGGGGATCGAGAGCCAGCGTCGAGCTGGTGTAGAGCGCGTCCGCGTCGGTGCGGCGGCTGACCTGGGCCCACGGCTTGGCCTGCGCCACGCCCCAGTAGGTAAGCCCCAGGTCCGGGTCGTAGCTACCGGCGATCCAGGCGTCGCCGCCGCCACGGAACAACATCGGCAGGTCGCCCCAGGTATCGCCCCCCGGCTCGCCCGGCCGCGCCACCGTCGAGGTTCGCCACAGCTCGCGCCCGGTGTCGGCGTCATGGCCGGTAATGAAGCAGCCCTCTTCCCAGAACCGCAGGCAGCCGGCCATGCCGGAGATCACCACACCCTGCACCACGAGCGCGCCGCTGCTGAAGAAGAAGCCCTTGGACGGGTCGGCAACGTCCGCCTCCCAGACAACCTCGCCGGTCTGCGCATGGAGAGCGACAATGTTCGCGTCCGCGGTGTTCAGGATGATCTTGTCCTCGTAGATCGCGATGTTGCGGTTCGGCCGGCCGCGGCCGCGCGCGGTCGGGAACTCGCGGCGGTACTCCCAGAGCAGGTCGCCGGTCGCGGCGTCGAGCGCGTGCACGATGTTGCCGGGGCTCGCGAGATACATCACCCCCTCGTGCACGATCGGCGTGGTCTGCTGCGAGCCGGGCTCCATCGCCCACGACCAGACCATGCGGAGATCGCCCACGTTGTCACGGGTGATCTGATCCAGCGGGCTGTACCCCCATCCATCCTGCGTGCGGCGCCAGTTCAGCCAGCTTTCCGGCGGCGGATCCGCCAGCACGGCGTCAGTGACGGGGCTGACCGCGGGCGCCTGGCCGGGCGCGGGAGCGGCCACGGCGAGCATGGCGAGCGTGACAATCGGAGCGAGACGAGTCATCGTGGACTCCCTTTCGACTGACGGCCGAGGGGCGCGAACGGCGCGTTGATTCCGTTAGCGGCACGTTACCACGACCAGCGCGGGTTCCCCTTAGGTGTGCCCCAGCACCGGGTGCGGCACGTACGGCTCTTCCAGCGACCGGCACTCGGCGTCGTCGAGGGTGACCTCCAGCGCGGCGATGGCCGCGTCGAGATGCGCCAGCTTCGTCGCGCCGATGATCGGCGCGGTCACGCCCGGCTGGCGCAGGATCCACGCCAGCGCAATCTGGGCCGGCGTGACGCCGCGCTGGTGGGCCAACGCGCGGACGCGCTCGACGACCTCGAAGTCCGCGTCAGCGTAGTACAGCCCGTGGGCGTAGCGATCCGTCCGCGCCCGCAGCGTCTCGCCCGCCGACGGCGTCTTGCCCGCCTCGCTGCGCGTGCGGTTGCCGGCCAGGAACCCACGCGCCAGCGGGCTCCACGGGATGACTCCGATCCCTGCCTCCCGGCAGAGCGGCAGCATCTCGCGCTCCTCCTCGCGGTAGACGAGGTTGTAGTGGTTCTGCATGGAGACGAACCGCGCCCAGCCGTGGCGCTCAGAGACATGCAGCATTCTGGCGAACTGCCAGGCGTACATGCTTGAAGCGCCGATGTAGCGCGCCTTCCCGGCGCGCACGATGTCATTGAGCGCCTCCAGTGTCTCCTCCACCGGTGTATCGGGATCGAAGCGATGGATTTGATAGAGGTCCACGTGGTCCGTGCCGAGGCGCCGGAGAGACGCGTCGATCGCGTCGAACAGGTGCTTGCGGGACAGCCCGCCGTCGTTCGGCCCGTCGCCCATCGGGAAGAACGCCTTGGTGGCGATGACGACCTGGTCGCGCGCGGCGAATTCACGGATGGCGCGGCCGACAATCTCTTCGCTCACCCCGCGCGAGTACATGTCGGCGGTGTCGAAGAAGTTGATGCCGGCCTCCAAGGCACGGCGGATGAAGGGCCGGCTCTCCTCTTCCTCCAGCACCCACGGCCGCCAGGCCGGCGAGCCGAACGTCATTGTCCCCAGGCAGATGCGCGAGACGCGCAGGCCGGTGCGACCGAGTCTGTCGTACTGCATGGAGTTGTCGTCGCCAGTGTACCGCCGCCCCGCCCGTGGCGACAGCCTACGCGCGGTACTGGGCTTGATCCACTTTCGTGGACGGGTTGACTATGCTGCCGGCGTCAGCCTCCGACGTTCAAACTCGGCCGGACTGATCTGACCGAGCGTCGAGTGGCTTACCAAACGTGGCCTTCGTGTCTCACTCACCATGGAACGCCGAACCTCTGTTTCATGGTCGGCGTCCTCATCCACGGATCGCCGGGAAGCTGATCAACGAGGGTCATGAACACCCGGCGAAATGCTTCCGCTGTCGACTCCTCTGTCAGAGTTTCCGCCCGAGCAGCCGGCAGCAATGGGCGCACGTCGAACATGAAGTGCGGATTGGCCAACTTGGCGAACATGCGCTGCTGAGCCTGGGCCCGCGAGATGGCCCGGCCGGAGAGGGCGAGGTACCGTCCGAACATCTCGACGACACGGTCGGTATCGAGCCCCTCGAAGACTTCGAGCGCGTGTGCAAGGTCGTAGAGATCACGTCCCCTGTCCCGCTGCAGCAGCGCCCGCAGTTTGGTCGCCAGCATTTCCTCCCGCGAAAAAGTCGAGATAGCCGCCCTACCGACGAACCACGGATTCTCGACCTCAAGCGGCAGCGCCGTCGGCACATCGAAGGCCTCGACCTCGCGCGTGTTGATCTCGATCTTCAACCGGATCGGGGCGCCGCCATCCTCGGCCTCGACTCGGAAGCGCAGTTTCGGCGCGACGCGACTCTGCTCGAACCGCGCCCGCCCCAGCCAAGGTTCCACAACGGCACGCAACTGAGTGAGGACTGCACCGATCGGACCATGTGAAGTACGAACAAGATCGATGTCCTCCGAATAGCGCAGCGGCGCGGGGAAGTGCAGCTTGTTGAGCGCCGTTCCGCCACGAAACCGCAGCGCGTCGCGCAGCATTAGGTCCGAGAAGGTCTCAACCAGGGCGCGGCTGATGATGAGATCCTGCTCGATCTGTCGCGCCTCCGTCCAGGGAGCGACATTGCCCCACGCCACGATGTTCTGCGTGGGAATCATCCGTCGGGCTCCGGTACGCGCCGGACAACGACGCGCCAACGGGGATCACGCCGTTGCGGCTCGGGCGCGAAGTCCGGATCCTGCACTTCATGTCGGTCTAGTTCGGTCCATCGAAGCGATCCCCGGGCCTGCAATGCCTCGTGCATCACGCCCGTCGCAGCGTCTTCGCCGAGATGCTCCAGCAGGTGCCCTAGGCGCTGAACGACCGGCCGCTCCACTGACGCCGAAAGCGCGGCGAGTTGCTCTGGATCGATCTTCTCTGCGAGGTCGGAAAGGACCGTCGCTACGCTGTCGATGCCGCCTGATGCCTGCGGATAGCGCAGGAGGTCCAGAGCCGTCAGCGCGGCCGACGAGATCTTCATCGTGCCGGTGTCGGTCTTGCGCTCCTCAGTCCCCGCCGTCACCGCCTCCAGGTTCTTGCGGAAGTAGAAGACGATCAGGTTACGGCCCGCGCGGATCTTCGGCAGGCGCTTGGCCGACATGACCTGGAACTCCATGACGGCCTGATGCGTTGCACCATGAAGTTCCGCGGCCTTGAGCAGCCCAACGTAATAGGCATGGCCTTCATGGCGCACGAGCGCGTCGATGTACCAGGCCGGCGGCGGTCCTCCCCAGGACGCGTACTGCGGTGGAACGACCACGTAGAATCCTCGCCGCGGATTCAGTAGTGCCTGGCGGCGCTGCAGTCGCTCGGCAGCGTCCAGAAACGCACCACGTCCGACGCCCAGTGCCCGCTCGGCTTCCTCGGCGGTGAACACTGTCCGGCCTGCGGAGAGCAACCCACTGACATAGCTTGCCAGGCCAGAGCGCCGGTCGTGAACCATGATGTATTATCCGCTTAACATGCGGATTATTCAACACGATTGTTCCAGATCGCCACAGTCGGTTGGCGTACTCCGCGCAAGACGCGGATTACCCAGCACGATTTTCGCGCAAGCGCTTTGCCCCGACTACTCCATGCGTCCCGACGTGGTACGCTGATCTCCACGAAAGTTCGCTTGGCAGTGACCACGATCCTGGGCATCTCTGCCTTCTACCACGACTCGGCGGCGGCACTGGTGGTCGACGGCGACATCGTGGCCGCGGCCCAGGAAGAGCGGTTCACCCGCCGGAAGCACGACCATTCGTTCCCCGTCCATGCAATTCGCTATTGCCTCGACGAGGCGGGGATTGCCCCGGAGGCGCTCGACTACGTCGGCTTCTACGACAAGCCGTTCCTGAAGCTCGAGCGGCTGATCGAGACGTACCTCTCCTTCGCCCCGCGCGGGTTCCGGTCGTTCCTGCGGTTCGTGCCGCTGTGGGCGAATCAGAAGCTGCACCTGCCCCGCGAGATCGCGCGCGGGCTGCCAGGCTACCGGCGCCAGATCGTCTTCACCGAGCACCACGAGTCGCACGCGGCCAGCGCGTTCTTTCCGTCACCGTTCGACGAGGCAGCCGTTCTGACGCTGGACGGGGTCGGCGAGTGGGCGACGACCGCCTATGGCGTCGGCCACGGCAACCGTATCGAGCTGACCCACGAGATCCGCTTTCCCCACTCGCTCGGCCTGCTGTACTCCGCCTTTACCTACTTCACCGGCTTCAAGGTCAACTCCGGGGAGTACAAGCTGATGGGGCTGGCGCCCTACGGCGAGCCGAAATACGTCGACCGCATCCGCGACCACCTGATCGATCTCAAGCCGGACGGGTCGTTCCGCCTCGACATGTCGTACTTCGACTACTGCCAGGGCCTGCGCATGACGTCGCGCAGGTTCGACGCGCTCTTCGACGGGCCGCCGCGGCGGCAGGAGGCGCCAATCACCGAGCGGGAGATGGACATCGCCGCGTCGATTCAGGCAGTCACCGAGGAGGCGATGCTGCGGGCGGCGCGCTACGTGCACGCCGAGACGGGAATGCGCAACCTGTGCCTCGCCGGCGGGGTTGCGCTGAACTGCGTGGGCAACGGACGCGTGCTGCGCGAAGGGCCGTTCGACAATGTCTGGATCCAGCCGGCGGCGGGAGATGCGGGCGGCGCCCTGGGGGTGGCGCTGTTCATCTGGCACCAGCTTCTCGACCACCCGCGGGAGGCGCGGACGCCGGATGCCCAGCACGGCTCGCTGCTCGGCCCGTGCGCGACGGGCGACGACATCCGGGCCTTGCTGGACGGCGCCGGGGCAGTGTACGAGGAGTACGCGGACGATGCGTCCCTGTGCGACGCGGTGGCCGACCTGCTGGCGCGCGAGCAGGTGGTGGGGTGGTTTCAGGGACGCATGGAGTTCGGCCCGCGCGCCCTCGGCTCGCGCAGCATCCTCGCCGACCCCCGCAGCCGCAACATGCAGTCGGTGATGAACCGCAAGATCAAGTTCCGCGAGTCGTTCCGCCCGTTCGCGCCGGCGGTACTCCGCGAGCGCGTCGCCGACTTCTTCGAGATGCGGCCGCGGGAAGACAGCCCGTACATGCTGCTGGTGGCCCCGGTGCGCGAGTCTCGCCGGACGCCGCTCGACGAGGGTGGGAACGGCCTGCGCGGGCTCGACAAGTTGAAGGCGGCGCGGTCCGACGTCCCAGCCGTCACCCACGTCGACTATACCGCGCGGGTCCAGACCGTGGACGCCGAGCGGCACGGGCGCTACGCGGCGCTGCTGCGGGCCTTCGAGGAGAAGACCGGCTGCCCGGTCCTGATCAACACGAGCTTCAACGTGCGGGGCGAGCCGATCGTGTGCGCGCCCGAGCATGCCTACCGCTGCTTCCTGGCGACGAACATGGACGCGCTGGTCCTGGAGCGCTTCCTGCTTCGCAGGCAGGTGCAACCGAACGCCGCAACGGTCGACGCAGGCGCCTATCTGCGCGAGTTCGCCCTCGACTGAGCGCGATGGCCCTGCTGGAGCTCAATCGGCATCCGTCGGCCGGGGAGCTGCGCTGGTTCGGGGTGCTTCTGGCGGCGTTCGTCGCGCTTGCCGGCGGTTTCGTGTACTGGCGGCTGGAAGCCCCGGCGGCGGCGCGGATGGTCTGGACGGCGGGTGGGGTGTTGGCCGCCGTCTACGCCGCGGCGCCGCCGTTGCGCCGCTGGGTCTGGCTCGGCTGGCTCTACGCGGCGTTCCCCATCGGGTGGACGCTGTCGCACCTGGTGCTGGCCGCGACGTATTATCTGCTGTTGACGCCGATCGGTCTGTTACTGCGCCTCGTCCACGGCGACCCGCTGGACCGCGCGCCGAACCGATCCGCGGCCAGCTACTGGACCGCGCGCCGGCAGGTGCGCGACGTGCGGCGCTATTTCCGGCAGTTCTAGGGTCGGAACGGGCGACACGGGATTCGAGACATGGCAGACCGACCATCGCAGGCAGCCGGAAACGAACGCGGCGGAGACTTCGAGGTGGAGGCCGAGGCGGCGCGTCCCGGTCTGCTCGCCGAGCTGTGGGAGTTCATGGCCACCAACAAGAAGTGGTGGCTGACGCCGATCGTCCTCGTGCTGCTGCTGGTCGGCGCGTTGATACTGATGTCGGGTAGCGTGGCGGCCCCGTTCGTGTACACGCTGTTTTGAGGCTGTTCATCTACGGTGCGGGCGAGGCAGCGTCCGCAGAGAAACGAGTCTTCAACTCCCGCAGCAGCTCCGAACCGGCCGCTGCCTCCGCGCACACCTCGTGTCCCAGTGCGTTCCAATGCTCGTCGAGCGGCAGCCAGTCGAATTGCGTTCGGTGCAGCCGGTAGTGCGCGGCGAACGCCGGCTCCAGGTCGATGGTCTCGTATCCCCTGCGGACAACGTTCTCGATGAAGTAGCGCCGCATGGCATCCACGTAGCCCACGTCTTCGCGGTAGACTCCCTTCTCCCACTCCGGGACATCGCTTCCGTAAACGCGAGGGCGGATGCCGTCCACGATGAACATGATCCGTTCCGGCTCCAGGCCGGACGCCGCGGGCAGCATGTCGAGAAACGCGTCGACGGCTCGCTTCGAGTCGACGACCCACGTCGCACGATCCGCCTCCGAGACGCGTGCATCCGGGTCTTCGCCGGTAAACAACCGATAATTCCGTTCCCTTGCCATGCCCAAGTTGATCGCCACGTATCTCGCCAACGCCGATCCTCTGACCAGCCTGTAGCGCGGGCGGAACTCGAGATCGCTTCGCTCTAGCGCGAGCCGGCCGCCGCCGCGTTCCACGAACTGGTGCTTGCCCCTCTGGAGCCCGTACTTGGCAAGGCTCTGATCAAAATCGTTGTCGATGATGACAATCGCAAGGCCAGCCGGTCTGAACGTGTCCCGAACGTACCCGGCATACGCCAGGTACTGGCTCAAGGGTGTTCCGGACACACCGAAGGAATAGACACGAGCCGTGCCGTTCAGGCGCGCGGCGAGCCGGCCGTGGCAGGTGTGCTCAAACGGCACCCGGAACGCCTCGACGAAACTGTCCCCGATGACTGCGAGAAGGGCACCGGTCCCGTCGGGGTCGTAATCCTGATCATTGACGAAACCGAAGTTGTTGACCTTGACCTCGTTGACGGCGGAGAAGTTCCACCCCGCCGACCACACGAACTCCCGGTTCGGCCGATAACGGAAGATAGGATTCGCGTCGTTGACCGACAACGCTTGGGGGCCCTCGTTGACCGGCAGCACCCGCGCCACGGTCTCTAAACAGACGAGTGCGAGGAGCACACCGAACAGGAGAGCCAGTACGCGAAACGTCCGCGGGCGGCGAACGGCAGCGCCCGCGTCCTTCAGTGCTCCGTTAGTAGGGTCAGGCACCGCTCAGGTCCTGATGAGGAGCACGGCGTTAAGCAGTCCGGCATTCGTGTCTCGAGGCCGTCACCCCCGGCGCGTTCAAGCATACAATGCATGGAGACCCGTGGGCCGGCCAACTCCCAGAGAGCAGACGACGACTGGCGGATGGGCCGCTTTCGCCGCAGAACGGCTCTGCTGGCACCAATGCGGTGGAGGGTTTTGGCTGGCAGCACCGGCTGGCAGCACAGAACCGGCACACCGGAAGTTATTGATATAAAACGATTTGGGCCGCTAGCTCAGTGGTAGAGCACCTGACTTTTAATCAGGGTGTCGCTGGTTCGATCCCAGCGCGGCCCACCATCTAGATCCCCGCGCCGTGGGTGGCGGAAGGTGATTCCGTGGCCGCCAGGTGCATCGCCGCTCGAATGTAGCGAGGGTTTCACCACGCGCGGCTAGCGGGCGGATCCGAAGAAGCGCCGCCAACTCATCGCGAGACCGGTCCAGACCATGACGGCGACGCCCAGGGATACGATGCCGGCGATCGACTGCCCGACAACGCCGTACACCTCGCCGGTGTGCGCGAAGCGTAGCCAGCGGCGAACCTTGAAGCCGGGGGTGAAGGTCGGATAACCGGCGCGCTGGACCAGTTCCCCGGTCGACTGGTCGAAGATAAGGTCCTCGCTTAGCGACGGCTGGCGGCCGGTACCACGGTCGACGGCGACCACGACGGGGTCGTGAACGGCGCGGGGAAGGTCGACCGTCATCGTTCTCCATTCGGGCGCCTCGGCGCCCGCCGCCGTGACGAGTGCCTCCAGTTCGATCAACGGCGTGGCCGCGTCCGGCGCGACGGCCGAGGCGTCCCGCGCGTCCGACTGCCACGGCCGCGGCGACTGCTGAAACGGCGGCGTGTCGCCGGCCAGCCGATGGACGAGGTCCGCGGCCCACTGATAGGAGATGGTGACCCCGCTGAAGACGATGACGGCGAGCGGAACGGCCGACCAGAAACCGATCACGTTGTGCCAGTTGAAATCGCGCGCCCGCCCGCTGAGGCCTCGGCGAAACCACAGTGCGTGTCTCCACGCGGCGCGGCCGCCGGTCCCCGGCCACCAGAGGTAGACCCCGCTGGCGACCAGAAACAGAAAGCCCACGTTCGCGACCGCCACGATCGTCCGTCCCACGATCCGGTATTCCCCCTCCAGGGCAAACCACCGGTGCCAGTACAGGACGCTCTGGAGGAAGCGTCGCGTTCGCGTGTCGCCGTCGCCCAGCAACTCGCCGGTGAAGCGGTCGACATAGGCGGTGGCTCCGTCGTCGAACCCGACGACGGCAGGCTCGCGCGGATCCCGTTGCAGGGCGACGGAAGTCACGAGACCGGCGGGTTGTCCGCCCGCCACGCGCGCGATCAGTTCGTCAAGCTCGAGGGGTGCGACATCCTGGGCCGCCGGATCGGCACGATAGTCGCGAAGCGCCCACCGGTTGAGCTGCGCCTCGTAAGTGAGTAGCACGCCGGTCACCGCCATCGTGAGGATCACGATGGCAGCCGCGACACCGACCGCCAGATGGATCCAGAAGATCGCCCTGCGCAGGGACATGTCCACGGCTCGCACGTTCGCGAGCGTCCGACTCGGGGCGGCGGCCACACGCGGGGGCGCGTGCGCTCCCTACTGGGACTGGTCGGAGTCGGTCGGCTGGGAATCCGAGTCGCCTTGGCCGTCGGAGTCGGTCCCGCCCGGGCAGGCCGCGGTCAGGGCGGCGCCCACCGCGATCGAGCCGGCCAGAATCGTGCGCGAGAGGAACGAGCGGCGACCCACCTGGACCGTCGTGATGTCCGCGTCTGTCAGTGATACGGGCCGATTCGCGCCGAGCTTCCGATTCTCGCGTCTGTTCATGCCATTTCTCCTGCGTCGTTAAAGTGAGAACGAGTCGCAGTATAGTAATAGCGCAGGTGTCGACTGTCAACCGGCAACCGGACCATCGCGCGAGAACCGCAATACGATCGGGTTACAGCACGGAGCGATCACATGACGACGGACCACGCCAAGCCCGGAACGACGCGCAAGCGCGACTGGTTCGCCTGGCTCATCGATCCGCTGCCGACCGCGGAGTTCGAACGGGACTACTACGAGCAACGGCTGCTGCACATCCGGCGCGAGGCCTCTCCCTACTATGCCGAGCTCCTCACCGTGGCCGATCTGGACACCGTGCTGGGTACCCACGCGGCGGGGCATCGCGACATCAAGCTGGTCAAAGGCGATGGCGACATCCTTCCCGCCGAGTATGCGAACGACGCCGGCCGGGTCCAACCGCTCGAGGTCGCGAGACACTTCGACGACGGCGCGACCGTCATCTTCAACCAACTCCATACGCGCGTGCCGACCCTGGCGCGGCTGTGTGTGGCGCTCGGGCGGCGTTTCTCGTCGCGGGTCCAGACCAACGTGTATCTCACGCCGCCCGACGCGCAGGGTTTCGCCCCGCACTGGGACACCCACGACGTCTTCGTGTTGCAGATCAGCGGTACCAAGCGCTGGTCGATCTACGACACGAAGGTCAAACTGCCGCTCCGGGGCCAGCGCTTCGAACCGGGCACGCCTCCCGGCGACGTCAGCGACGAGTTCGAGCTCGGCCCGGGCAGCGCCGTCTATCTTCCGCGCGGTCTGATGCACTCCGCCCACTCGACGGATGAGGCGTCGTTGCACATCACCCTCGGCCTCACCGCGTTCACCTGGGCCGAGTTTCTGGTCGAGGGCGTCACCGCGGCGGCGCTCGAAGACGAATCGCTGCGCCGGAATCTCCCGCATGAATTCGCCCGTGACGAGTTCCCGGTCGCCGAGCGCGAGCGACTCTTCGCGGAGAAGCTCGCGTCCGTGCAATCGCGGCTCGATCCGGAGGTCGTGTGGCGACGATTTGCGGACGAGGTCCTGGCCACCGACGTGCCCCTGTTCACCGACCTGTTGAGCCAGCGGCTCCTCGGAAACCGGCTGACGCCGCGCACCCGCGTAGGACGCCGCGCCGGGCTGCTGACGGAGGCGGCAACAGACGGCGAGGCATGCCTCCTGCGTTTCGGTGGCCGCGAGTTGAGGTTGCCCCTCGGCGTGTGGCCGGCGGTGCAGTTCGCCACCACGACTGACGAGTTTGCCGTCGAGGACTTGCCCGACTGCCTGGATGCCGAGGGAAAGCTGACCCTGGTGAAACGACTCGTGAGAGAAGGAGTCCTCCAGCAGCGATGAACCGCGCCATCAGGCGGACTGGAGCTTGCGCCGAATCCAGTCGAGCGTCACACGGTCGAACTCCTCCGGCTGCTCCTGCTGCGTCCAGTGCCCGCAGTCCGCGATGACGTGCCGCTCGAGATCCGGAATGAACGACGCCATGGCGTCGGACGAGGACGGGCGCAGGATCGTGTCGTTCTCCGCGCCCACGTAGAGGCAGGGCACGTCGATGTCCGTGGTCGGCCGGGCCGCCCCACCGCCACCGCCCATGTTCGCCCGGTAGTAGTTGAACCCGCCGGTGAACCCGGTCGCCTCGAAGGTCTCCGTCCAGTAGTCGAGGACGTCCTCGGGCATGATGAGCTCGCCCTGGTAGTTGTCCTCCTCGATCATCCGCAGCATGTCCATCGTCTTCTCGGCCGAGTCTGGCGGGTACCCGCGCATGTTCTCGACGTCCCAGTACCATCCCCGGCGAAAGATCATCTCCAGCGCCCGCCGCACGTCGCGCGAGAAGACCGCCTCAGCCCGGCCCGGCTCCAGGAAGGTCCTGGCGTAGTAGTTCTCGGTAAAGACGATCAGCGGCTCCTCCGGCGGCGTGCTTGGCGGCTCCCCGCCGGACGCGGGCGTGTTCACGCCGATGACGCCGAGAACCCGGTCCGGATAGAGCCGCGGCATCGCCCAGACCGCCGCGCCGCCCCAGTCGTGACCGCAGAACAGCGCCCGTTCAATCTCGAGGGCGTCGAGGAGGCCGACCAGGTCCGCGCACAGGCTCGGGATAGCGTAGCCGTCTACCTCCGTCGGCCGGTCCGTAAGCCCGTAGCCGCGCATGTCCGGGGCGATGGCCCGCAGGCCGGCCGCCGGGTACGAGCGGAACTGGTTGCGCCAGGAGTACGCCAGCTCCGGGAAACCATGCACGAAGACGACCGGCAGGCCTTCGCCGCGCTCGTACACCGCCATCCTGATCCCGTTGGTGTTGACGAAGTGCGGCTCCGGCATGCCGGGCGCCGGACGCACCGCCGGCTGCGCGAGGGTGGCCAGCGGCCGGAAGAAAGGCGCAGTGGCGAGCGCCGCGGCCGCTCCCCGCAGGAAGCGGCGGCGGGACGGAGATGCGGGGGCGACGGTTCGGGCAACATGGTCCAAATGGAGGTCTGGCAAAGCGCTGGTGCTCCTTCCGGTTGTCAGTGGCAGACGGTGATCGGCTTGAACGATCAGGAATCCAGCGGTTCGCGGGCTGCATCCTGCTTCATGAGCACCGTGAACCCTTCCTGCTCGAAATGACGATCGTTCGTCAGAACCTGGGTGATCGATTCGGCCTCCATCACGTTCATGGATACGCAGTCCTGAAGACTGTAACCCTTGTCGCCACGCGCCTCGTAGCGATCCAGCGCCTTGGTGAACGACTCTCTCGACTGGGGAATCACACGAACATTCGAACCGGACAGCATCGCGCGCACCGTTTGCGTCGCGGCCAGACGAATCCGCGGACCTCCCTTCGAGAGGGCCGCGAGGAATTCCGTAAGCACTTCGTCGGTAGTCACGAGCTCGACGGGTCCGAGGCACCGTCGCGCGTCCCTGGCCGCGGCACGCCACTGATCGCTCGGCATGACCGTGGCGATCCAGTAGACCGTGTCAGCAAATACCGACCTCACTGGCGATCGTCCTCGTACAGGTAGTAGTCCAGGCGTTCAACGAGGTCTTCGGGAAGTCGAGCCCAGTCGTCGGCCGTGACATCCTTGAACGCGGCGGCAATAACGTCCTCGATCTCCGGACTGGTCGCTTCTCCGACAGGGGCATCAGGGCCGATGATGTTCCGGATCGCCTCTTCGATCTCGCTCGGATTGGTCAGGAACCATTCTGCGCCGGGCAGATCGTTCAGCTTCTGACCTCGACTTCGGAACCAGGCGTGCAGGAGGGACTCCCTCTCCCGCGCTTCGCGTTCGTCCGCGCACCCAAACCGCAGCAGGTAGCACGGCCGTTCGGGGAGGCTCTCCCGAAAATCACGCAAGCGCCGCTCCAGCCCGTCCGGTCCGGCCCTGCCGATCTTGATTGGCCAACGAGCACCCAAAGTTGCCCGATACTGCGGAAGACACCACGCGTACACTTCGCAGGGCCCTGCACCCAGCTCGCGCTCGGGAACCGGCGTGTCGTCCCTGGCGTCACGGCCCTCGTCGGCGCCTCGAGCACTCACATCGAATGCCGGCTCGGTCGCGCCGTCGTGGCCGAGAAACCGATAGCGCCCCCGCGCTTCTTTCCGAAAGGGGCTGGCGGCCCCAAGCAACCACTTCTTCAGTACCGGAACTACGTCGTCCTTGCGGGTGTTGGCGTCCCCACCGCGTCGGACGAACTCGTCCCGCAGGGCCTTACTGATATCGATGCGTTTGTACAGTCGGCCCGGCTCAAACAGGCCAGGCTTCTGACACAGCTCGTTTGCGGCGGCTGTTCCAAAGCGGTCCTTGATCAGATCTTCTATAAGGTCCATAAGTACATACCTTAAGGGCCATTATACCCCTATGGCCTAAATAAAGGCCCTTCAGGTCCGCGGCGTCAAGAGAATTCGCGTCGTTCTATGGCAGCGCGAACGCCAGGATCGTGTTCGTCGCGATGACGGCGACGTACTGCGTGCCGTTCACTTCATACGTCAGCGGGCTCGACTTGATCGTGCGCGGCGCCTGGTGGTGGAACACCTGCTCCCCCGTGGCCGCCTCGAACGCGTAGAAGCCCCCGTCCTCGGTGCCCTGGAATACGAGATCGCCGGAGGTCGCCAGGCTGCCGCTGGACGCGCCGAACGTGAGGGCCGGCAGCACCTGCTGCCAGACGTCCTCCCCGCTCGCCGGCTCGTAGGCGGTCAGCGTCATCGTCGGCGGGTATTCCGGGATCCGGCTGATCTCGGTGAGGTTCTTCTGGTGGCCGCCGCCCTCGCCGAGCTGCAGGCTGTCGCCGAGCGGCTTGACGAGCAGGGACACCCCGGCGTTCTTGCCGGTCACATAGAGCAGGCCCGTCCGGGGGCTGAACGAGGGTGAGCCGAAACTGGAGCCCCCGTGCGCGACGATGTAGTGCTCGTCCGTCGAGTAGGGCCAGTACATCGGCCGCGCCTGCGCCTGCAACTCGGGATCGTTGAGGTCGAGGTAGGTGGCGCAGAACGGCGCGAGCGGGATGCCGCGGGCGTTGTACGGGATGGGCTGGGTGGGATAGACCACCTCCCCCGGCACGTTCGTCTCGGTCGGGAAGGGCGTTTCGACGATCGGATTGATCGGCTCGCCCGTGTCCCGGTGCCAGAGGTAGAGCAGGCAGTTCTTGCCCGCCGCCCCGACGCCCTTGATGGTCTCGCCGTTGCTCGTGATGTCGAAGAGGACCGGGCCGGTCACGTGGTCCCAGTCCCAGAGGTCGTGGTGGATGGTCTGGAAATACCACTCCAGCTCCCCGGTCTCCAGATCCAGGGCGATGGTCGAGTTGGTGAAGAGATTCGCCCCGGGGCGCGCCGAGCCGTCGTAGGGCGGGTTCGGGTTCGCGGCGTTGAAGTAGAGCATGCCGAGCTCGGCGTCGACCGCCGGCTGGGTCCAGATACCGGCGCCCGCACGCGCGCCGTCGCCCCACGTCGGGGCGGCCAGCTCCCAGCCCTCGTCCTGCGGGCGCTGGGGGATCGTGTTGAACACCCACTTGATGCTGCCGGTCTCGGCATCGGCGGCGACAACGAGGCCGCCAGGAATGTGCCCTTCGGAGATCGCGGAACCGACGTACAGGGTGCCGTCGTGGTACGCGGGCGAACTGTTCATCCGATAGGCGAGCGTGGACGCATCGAACCCGGGCGGATAGGTGTCCGGATACTTGAACGCAAGAGCGTCGCCGAAGACCGGCAGGATGCCGCCGTCGCCGAAGGACTCGACCAACTCGCCGGTCTTCGCGTCCGTCGCGACCAGCTTGTCGTTGTGGTACGAGTAGATCTTCCCGTCGACGTACAGCGGCCCGCGAACCGTACCGCCCCTGGCGCCTTCGATCTCAAGCGTCCACACCGGCTCGCCGGTCGTCGCGTCAATGGCTACCACTGACGCGCCGGCGTGCAGGTACATCACCCCGTCGACGACCAGCGGCGTGGTCTGGCTGACGTTCAGTTCCGGCGGAACGTCGTAGGACCAGCGCTGCCGCAACTGGCCGGCGTTCCCGGCATTAATCTGGTCGAGCTCCGCGAACCGCTGGTTGAACGGGTCGAGGTTGTGGCTCGCCCAGTTCGCCTGGCTCTGGCCCGCGATGATCGTGGGCGGCTCGCTCTCGCGGGTCGTCGTGCCCTGCTGCCCGGCCCCGGCGGCATGGAGACCACTGAAGGCCGCAACGGCGAACGCCGCCACCGTTAGGCGGAAGTACCGGCTGTCGGCTGCTCGCATTGGTCTGCCTATGACTATGGCTATGGGCGCAGCTCCCGGCCATCCCGCTCGAACTGGCGCGCTCCGGCCAGGATGTTGTAGAGCCCGTAGTTCCCCTCGTGGCACGCGTACTCGAAGAGCGTTCCATCGAGGCGCCGGAACGGCATCATCACCGTGTACGGCGCGGTGTACACCGTCGGGTCGGTCACCGTGTACTCGTAGGCCACGGTATCCGGGTCGATCCGCGTCAGCCGCTCGACCAGGTGCATGTTCGTCGAGGTCAGGCCGCTGCTGCCACCGGCGAACTGCGTCGTCTCGATGATGAGCGACTCCCCTTCATAGCGCGCGCGGGAGACGCCGCTGCGCTGCGGGAACGGCGGCATCGGGGTGTCGTCGACCGGGATGAGCCGGGCGTCGTGCACCATCTCGGTGAGAATCGCTACCCAGCCGGGCGACTGGAAGACCATCACGTTGTTGTTGTACGTGCTCGACCGCATCGGCGGGCCGGAGTTGAAACCCATGAGGCAGCGGTCGGCCATGCTCCGGTTCTCATAGGAGTCGTACCGGCTGGCGGCCCGCTGTGCCGCCTCCTCGCGGCCGCGGGCGATTTCCTCGTCGGTGCGGGGAACGCGCGGCGGCAGCCGGCCGTCGGGCGGATCGATGATCAGGGACGTCCGCTTGTCGGAGGTCATCTCGACGCCCCGCTCGTACCAGAACTCGTTGTACGACAGCACGCCGCCCTCCGACCGCGGCCGGTAGAACAGCGCGCCCTTCTCGGGATCGAACAGGTCGCGGTTGCGCCGCGTGCGCTCCGCCGCCTCGAAGGCCGCCGCGTCCTCCAGCGAGAGGGTCTCCTGCCCCTCGAACTGCTCCGGCCGCTGCAGCGGCGTGAGCGTCCTGAAGGTGAAGATGCCGGAGACGTCCGGCTTACCGTCGGGCGTGCGCATCGGCATGGTGCGCTCGGCGTCCTGGGCAAGCGAGGGCAGCGGCGCCAGCGCGACGAGCAGGGCGAGTGTGCAAAGCGTTGCGAAGGTTCTCGACATCGGTGTTCTCCCGGCGGCCACAATCCGCCATGGTTACAGCTAACAGAGACTACATCAGCCGCGCGCTCACGACACTTCAGAACAACTGCACGAGCGCTTCCCTTGGTGTAACGGCTGGGATCGGCGAACGTGCGAAGTCCCTGACGTTCCTGGTCACGATGTACCGCGCACCACAGGACCGTGCTGCAGCCACCTGCATGGCGTCTTCGAAGTCCGCCATTGGAAGCGCAACCGCGTAACGGAGAGCGCTTGTATCCGTCGGCGCGACGGCGACGAAGCGGATCAACTCGGAAATAAAGTCGCGCGTGTCGGCATCCCCACGGGCGGAAGTCACCAGGTAGTAGAAGTTCGAGAGCGTGTGCCACGCGACGAACGCACGGCGGGAACCGTGCTCGACCCGATCAAGCAACTCGGCAGAGGGCCCGGAATGGGGCTGCCGATCCAGGGCGACATCGACAAGCACGTCGGTGCCCAGCAGCATCAGAGGTACTTCGAGGCCAGCGCATCGTAGCGGGGATCATCTCGCCGCGCCGCATCGAACCGGCCCCTCCATCGCGATGCAAACGAAGGAGCGTCGGTCACCGCCATCTCCCTGAGTGACGCTTCGACGAGAGACGACAGGGACACGCCGCGCGAACGGGCGTACTGCTTGGCCTGGGGCAGCAACTCACTGTCGACAGTGATCGTCAGTTTCTTCTTCATTCTCAACCGCCAGACGTTCGCTACACGTATGAGAAGCAGAATATACGTATAAGACTGAGAGCACAATCTGGACGGCCTGACGCGATATGATCGACGGCGTCGCCGAATCCCGTGGCGGCTCTCCGCGACTGCCGCAATCACCAAGACAAAGCCCATGGAGCCCGCTATGCACGTTGCACGAGCGCTCGTCATAACCGCAATGATCATCCTGGCCGGGACCTTCCCGGCCGACGCTCAGGAGGCGCTGCCCGATCCCATTCCAGAGCCGATCCGGAAGGGCGACCTCGTCGTGGAAGCGACCGAGTTCGTTCGCGCTCCGCGAACCGAGGAATCGGCCCTGGACGCCATCACGAACCTGGCCTATGCCCGCATCCAGTACATGACGCCCATCGGGGACGGCTCGGGACGCCTCGTCCTCAACGACCTGCGCGGCGTGCTCTACGTCACCGACGAGAACGGGATGGCGCCGGTCACCTACATGGACATTCGCACCCTCGACGTCGGCTTCGACGACTCGATGTTCCCCAACGAGACCGGCATCGTGGGCGTGGCGTTCCACCCGCAGTTCGCCGACGCGGGCACGGCGGGGTTCGGCAAGTTCTACACCGCCTACAGCGCCACTTCGGACAGTGGCCACGCGGACTACCTGGACGACGACGCCGAGAGCCACGAGAGCGTTATCCGGGAGTGGACGACGGACGATCCGGCCGCGAACGTGTTCAGCGGCACCTCACGCGAAGTGTTCCGGATCGGCCAGTTCGCCTCCAACCACAACGTCGGCGCCATCGCGTTCAATCCGACGGCTGCCCCGGGGTCGCCTGACTACGGCATCCTCTATGCCACTTTCGGTGACGCGGGGGCCGCCAACGATCCCCGCGACTATGGCCAGTCCCTCAGCGATCCTCACGGGGCAATCATTCGTATCGATCCCCTTGCCGGCGACGGCGACCGGGGATACGGCATTCCGCCGGACAACCCCTTCGTGGGCGAGGCAGGCGTCGCCCCCGAGATCTGGGCCTACGGTCTGCGGCACGCGCAGTACTTCTCCTGGGACACGGACGGCCGGATGTTCATGGGCGACATCGGCCAGAACTTCGTGGAAGAGGTCAATCTGGGCATCCCGGGCGCCAACTACGGCTGGCGGCTCCGGGAAGGCGCGTTCGCAACCGCCTTCGCGGTCGGCGAAAGGCGTCCGGGCCGGGTGTATCCGCGCCCGGCGGAGGACGACCAGGCCTTCGTGTATCCCGTGGCGCAGTATGACCACGGCGAGGGTAACGCCGTCGGCGGCGGGTACGTCTACCGCGGTCAGGCCATCCCCGAGCTGCAGGGCAAGTACGTCTTCACCGACTTCCCGCGCGGCCGGGTCTTCTACATCGACGCGGACAACCTCGTGAGCGGCCAACTCGCCGAGATCCAGGAACTCCGGCTGATACTGAACGGCGAGGAACAGGACCTCGTCGACGTGGCCGGGTTCCCCAACACCTACGGCCAGGGCGACCGTGTGGACGCGCGCCTCGGGATCGATTCCGCCGGAGAGCTCTACCTGCTGACGAAGGGCGACGGCTGGGTCCGGAAGCTAGTCCCGGTGCGTTAGGCCGTCAACACACCGGCGTTACGCCGGTCACGGTGAGCTTCCCTGCTATTGGAAACCGCTGTCAATCGCCGTCAGCGAGTCAACGGAAGTCCAACAGGAGCGCCGCAGCCGGTCACATCACGCCCGGTACACATTCTCGTTGTGCCAGTGTAGGAACTCCGGGCTGGGCCGGCAGGCCGGGTCGTCCGGCAGCACGATCTCCCTGCCGTGGTGGGGATAGTAGCTGCGACCGTTCGCGTAGTCGATTCTCAGGTGTCGACTGATCTCGAGCCGATGTTGCGGTGTAACGGTCAAGTAGCCCTGGTCGAAGAGACGATGCAAATCGGCCCGCAAGAGGAGACCGTTCGCGATCGCGTGCGGTCCGTCCTGACGGTAGGGCTTGATGTGCGCGGCCTCAAGGGCGGGCAGAGAGTGTTCGCCTGTGACGGTGCAGGCGCGACCATAGGCGTCGGTTACGCCGATTCTGAACGCGCCCTGACCCAGCCTGGGCGCGACCAACTGTGGTTTTCCGAATCGCCCAAGGACGTCTTCGGCGACGCTCAACTCGTTCGCTTGGGTGGCCGGTGCTCGTCCAATGTCACCCCGCATGGCGATCAGCCGCTGCTCGCACTCACGCCAGATGCGAAGACCCTCCCCCTGCGTCAAGTCATACCGCATATTCGTGAGGTTGCGTACGGGCCAGTCAGCGGGCTGAGGAATCCACAACTCCGGCGGAAAGAAGACGGCTGTGCTTAGCAGGATGCACCCGATCTGCGGCACCGGGCCAGCGTCCCGAAACTTGTTCTTGGTGCGTATTTCGTTTAGCCGTTGCTCCATCTCGGCGAATGAGACAGCACCATTTGCTTCCCGGAAGGACTCCCACGCCAGCCAGTCGGGTAGCCGTGAAAACCGCGCGACCAATCCAAACCCACCGATGGCGTTGTGCGGCGTCTTGAGCTTGAAGAAGAAAGGACTGCCCGGCGTGCCTCTGAAGGCATGGCGTGCGGATGGCCGCCAGAAGTTCACCTCGTCCCAGAAAGGCCTTCGCGCGAGATGTTCGTACCAACCGTGGTGAGTAACCGCGATCCACCCTTCCATGTCCCCGCCTCCCGACTCCCATAACGACGTCTTCACGTTCCAACTCCCGCTGGTGTATTGGCGCCACCGTTGGCGTCGACCTTGCACATCAGACCAGCGCGAACTGGCGGAAGGTCAGGCTGATCCGTCCCTCCAGCCCAAGACCGTGCGGGCACGACGCCGGCAGTATCCGCGCCACGCCATGGTAACGAAGCCGGCTCGGCCCGCCCATCACGAATGCATCGCCCGACCGCAGTACAACTTCCGTCACCGGATCGCGGCGGCGGAACCCACCGAGCAGGAAGCGCGCGCTGTCGCCAATCGAGAGCGAAACGACGGGAACGCCCGCATCGAGAGTCGACGCGTCCTCGTCCTTGTCCTGATGCAGGCCCATCCGGCCGTCCGCGCCGTAGCGATTGACGAGGCAGATGTCGGGCACAAGATCGAAGCCGACAGCCACCGCCGCGCGCTTCGCGGAATCCGCCAGCTCCTCCGGCAGCGGCGGCGTCGGCAAGCCGTCGTAATCGGAGCGCACCGGCCCGTAGGTGTAGGCCTTCGCGTTCCAGTGGCGTCCGAGGCAGAGCATGTCGCAGTGCATCAGGCCGCCGCCGCGCACGCGGGGACGATAGAATCCCGCCTGCCCCGCCGCGAGCGCTTCGATGGCCGCCAGAATCCGGGTCTGTTCCGCCGGCCCCAGGAAACCCGGCAGGTGGAACGCGCCGGGCGCGACTACCGCACGCGCGTGCTGTGCGACGAGACGCATTGCCAGCGGCCGTCGCGCTGCACCCAGACGTCGGTGTAGCGCAACATCACCTCCGCCTCCTGCCCCTGCCGGATGCCGACCACGCGCAGGGTGAACCACACGACGGCGCTGTCACCGTAAACCTGGACGATGAAGTCTTCCTGCGTCGCGGACACGACTCGCTGGTTGAACGTCTCGGCCAGCTCCAGCTCCCGCGCCTTGTCTCCCCGAGTGCCGTCGTCGTACGTGACGATGAAGTCCTCGGCCAGGATGCTGTCGAGGAAGGCGACATCACGGTCGTAGAAGGCCGTGTTCCAGCCCCGCTCGAGCTCGATGAGGGTTTGCTCGACGGTATCGGTCGATTGCTGGGCGGCAACGACGCCTCCCGTCCAGACGGCAAGCAGCACAAAGCAAGCGAAACGGTATGAGCGGTCCATTGGTGGTATCAGTCTAACGCTCGCTTCCGGACTAGTTGCCTTGGCTCAGCAATTCCTCGACGAGAAAGCGTGTCTTGGGCGGCACCCGCCCGTGCGGATAGTAGCGGGTGATGCGCTCGAACACCTCGTCCGGCGTGGCGAGTTCGAGGTGTCGGACGAGGAACGCCACATCGTCAGCGTCGTGGGTGTCGAACCGTGCGGAGACGCACTTCATGGCAAGCATGTAGTCGGCGGTCGGAGCCCAGACCCGCAGGTTGGGAAGCTCCAGGACCTCAAGCCGGGGAGGTGACGACACGACGAAGCCCTTCGCGGCATCATTCAGCCAATCGTCCGGTATGCCAAACGCGCGGGCGACGGCGACCGCCGCGTCGCGGATCTCGCGCGTCGGAGCAAAGAGCGCGGCGACATCCTTCGTGCTGTCACGGGCCCGAAAGACCAGACACATCACGGCTCCGCCGAGCAGCCCGACTTCGCCGACAACCGAGCGCTTGGCGAGTTCCCAGTCGAGGGCCACGAAGAGCTCCCGGCTACGGTCGCCGCTGAGCACCTCAGACCCGCTCCAGGAAGTTGGCCAGCACGAACACGTTGCGCGACCGAAAGGGGACGGGGCTCTCGACGAGCGCCGCCGCCTTGAGGTTCTCGTACCCTGAAACGAACCAGGGGCGTTCGAGCGGCCCCACGCCACCGGTCCACCGTGGTGGGGCCGCCCCGCATTCCGCCGCCAGGGCTTCCGCGACTCCCGCCGCAAGCGCCTGCAGCCGCTCGGGTAGCTCCGCGGCCGGCGGCGTCTCCAACATTGCCGTCGATCGAGAGCGGCGCACCTCGTCCACGCAGTTCATCAGGTGCCCGCGCCACGAACGTTCCCCATCCTCGAGGATGCGGAGGGACGCGCAGAACAGCGAGTCGGGTGGTTCCAGAAGGAGGGTGGAAACCGCTCGCCTGAGACCACCCGCGGGCAGTCCGAACGCACGGGTGACCTGCTCCAGGCTCGACAGGCGAGCGTCGTGATCGGGCGACTCGATGAGCTGTACGCCCCGGAACGACAATCCAGCACGGTGCGCGAGGGCCCGCTGCGACAATCCGCGCCGATCCCTGACCGTGCGGACCAACTCCACACTCGGAGCCTAGTTGACTAAGTATGGTACGTCAACTCCCACGCGATGAAGCCCCCGGCGTTCGCGTCCGACAACATGTCAGTAAGGCCACAATGCACGACCTGAGCCGGGCGCGGTCGATCGGCGAGCTCAACGAACGGTCGCTGCACCGGGCCCTGAAAGCGCGCTATGCCACCGTTGGCGCCGCGGCGGAACAGGCAATCGACGGTTTCGTGGTCGACCTGGTCATCGGCGGCCGGATCGTCGAAATCCACACCAGCGGCTTTTCGAGGCTGAAGACGAAGCTGCCACGGCTGTTGAAGCGGCATCGGGTGACGCTGGTGCATCCCATCCCTCGCGACAAGTACATCGTCAAGGTGGCGACCGACCGGGATGGTCGGGGGACGGTCCGACTCCGCCGGTCGCGGCGCAAGTCGCCGAAACACGGGACCGTGTTCGACGTCTTCTCCGCCCTCGTCAGCATCCCCGCCCTGCTGGCCCACCCCGACTTCACTCTGGAGATCGTGATGACCGTCGAAGACGAGTTACGCACGGTCGCCGAGGGCCGCGCCTGGCGACGCCGCGGCTGGATACGCCTGGAGCGCCAGCTCGTGGACGTCGTCGCGACCCATCGGATTGCCTCGATGGCCGATCTCTTCGCGATGGTCGACGCCGACCTGCCCGAACAGTTCACCGCCGGCGACCTGGCAACCGCCATGAAGTCGCCGCGACGCCTCGGCCAGCAGGCCGCGTTCTGCTTTCGCAAGGCGGGCGTCAGCGAGATCTGCGGCAAGCGCGGCAACGCGCTCGTGTATCGGCGCGCGTGACATTCGTCACGGAACGCCGGTGACGACCCGCACTACCTGGGATCGGCCCCGGTCCGTATCATCGTGATCACCATGACGAACGGACACCTCGCAACGATGTCGGCGGTTACGCATCGCTACGGTGAGGTTGTCGCCCTCGACGCCCTGGATCTGGAGATTCGTGCCGGCGAAGTGCTTGCCGTCCTCGGTCCGAACGGTGCGGGGAAGACCACGGCCATCAGTCTGCTCCTGGGAACGCTGCAGACACAGGAGGGCACGGTGCGCGTGTTCGGCGACCAACCGGGCGCCGGCTCGGTCCGGATGCGCCGGGGCGCGATGCTGCAGGTCTCGGGGGTTCCCGCCACGCTGACCATCGCCGAACACCTCGAGCTCTTCTCCAGCTACTACCCGGCTCCGCTGCCCATCTCCCGATTGCTGGCGATGGCCGGGCTCGAGGACCTGGCCGATCGGCGGTACGGCCGCCTGTCCGGCGGCCAGAAGCAGCGGGTGATGTTCGCGTTGGCTCTCGCTGGCGACCCGGAGCTGGTCTTCCTCGACGAGCCCACCACTGGGCTCGACGTCGAGGCGCGCCGCAGCCTGTGGAACGAGATCCGCGACCTGAAGGCGGCCGGCCGGACCGCGGTGCTCACCACGCACTATCTGGAGGAGGCGGATGCGCTTGCGGACCGGATCGTGGTCATCCACCAGGGCCGGGTCGTCGCGCAGGGCACGCCGGCGCAGATCAAGTCACGCGCCGCAGATCGCCGCGTCCGCTGCATCACCTCCGTCAACCGCGAGGAAGTGGCAGCCCTGCCGGGCGTCGCCCGGGTCGAGGCCAGCGGCCAGCACCTCGAGATTCTGACCGCGCGGCCCGAAGAACTGCTGCGGACCCTGCTTGCGCTGGATCCCGACCTGCACGACCTGCACGTCACGGGAGCCGGGCTGGAGGACGCGTTCCTCACCCTGGTCCGCAACAAAGAAGAACGGGAGGTGGCGTGATGAACACGATGGAAGCAGCAAGTGATCGTGTCCCGCATCTCCGACCGGCTCGCCGCGCGCCCATCTATGTGCTGGAAGCCCGGGCGCAGTTCCTGACCATGCTGCGCACCCCGGCGTTCACCATCCCGACGCTGGTGTTTCCACTCATGTTCTACGTCTTCTTCGGCGTGGTGATGAGCTTCTCGCCGACCGCGCCGACCTACCTGCTGGCCACCTATGGCGTGTTCGGGCTCATCGGACCGGCCCTGTTCGGGTTCGGGGTCGGATTCGCCACAGAACGGGACAGCGGCGCACTCCTGTTGAAACAGACGACTCCGATGCCCGCCGCGGCCTACCTGCTGGCGCGCGTGGCGACCGCGCTCGTCTTCGGCATCGCCATCGTGACCGGTCTGTTCCTGCTTGGCGCGTACGCCGCGAACGTGACCCTGTACCGCTGGCAATGGTTCTCGCTGGCCGGCATCGTGCTATCGAGCGTGATCCCGTTCTGCGCCCTCGGCCTCGCGATCGGCGCCTGGGTAAAGGCACAGGCCGCCGTCGCCATCGTCAACCTCGTCTATTTGCCGATGGCGTTCCTGTCCGGCCTCTGGATGCCCATTGCCGTGTTGCCGGGGTTCCTGCAGGACATGGCCATCGTCTTCCCCGCCTATCACCAGGCGCAACTCGCGCTGAAGGTGATCAACATGGACGAGGGCGGGGCCGCCGGCATGCACATCTTTGTAATCGGCGTCTTCACGGCGGTCTTTCTCGTCATCGCGGCCGTCGGGTTCCGCCGCGTCAGCCAGCGCTAGCAGCCAGGGGGTAGCAATGCCTGCAACAGGAAGCACCGTCACGCGCACGCTGACCTACCTGGCCGCGGTGCTCGCCGTATTCGTCGGCGTCCTCATGGCGCTGCCCGAGCCGACGCCACCGCCGCCCGCCGACGCCGCCACCGAGGCGCCGCCGGAGGGCAGCTTCGCCATCGTCGGCGCGAAAGTCTTCGACGGCGAGGCCTTCCAGCCGGAGACCGACGTCTGGGTGGAAGACGGCCGCATCCACCGCATGGGACGCGGACTGGACCTGCCGGGGGATCTCGCTCGCGTCGACGGCCGCGGGCGAACGCTCGCGCCGGGCCTCATCGACGGCCACGTCCACACGTTCGGCGGCACGCTGAACGACGCCGTGCGCTTCGGGGTGACCACCGTCCTCGATCAGTTCACCGATCCGCAGCTCGCGGCCTCGAAGCGGCCGGCCCGGGAGACCCTGGACCGAGGAAACGAGGCCGACCTCTTCTCCGCCGGCATGCTGGCGACCGCGGCCGGCGGGCACGGCACGCAGTACGGGGTTCCGGTGGAAACCGTGAGCGGCCCGGACGAGGCGCCGGCCTGGGTGCGAGCCCGCAAGGCGGAAGGCTCGGACTGGATCAAGATCATCTGGGAGGACGGCAGCGCCTACGGCCAGGGAATCGCCACCCTCGACCGCGACACGATCGCCGCGCTCATCGCGGCGGCCCACGGCGAAGGCCTGCGCGCCGTCGTACATGTGAGCGCGCTGGAGCATGCCCTGGATGCGGTCGCACTCGGCGCGGACGGGCTCGTGCACGTCTGGGGCGACACCGTCATCGACGACGTTCAGGCGGCGCGCATCGCCGATGCGGGCGTCTTCGTCGTTCCGACCCTGTCGGTGATGGCCACCGTCGGCGGCGAGTCGATGGCGCCGGCACTGCTGGAGGCCGCAGGCGACACACCACTCTCGTATATGCAACGCTCCACCCTGGCCGCCCGTTTCTCGGGGACCGAGACCGAGACGACGTCGGGAGTGGATGACGTCGCGCTCGAGAACGTGCGGCGCCTGTACGCGGCCGGCGTGAAGCTGATTGCCGGCACGGACGCTCCCAACCCGGGCACTGCGTCCGGCCTCTCCATGCACGGCGAGCTGCGGCTCCTGGCGCGCGCCGGCCTGACCGCCGCCGAGGCGCTGATCGCGGCGACCGTGGCCGGAGCCGAAGCGTTCGGGATTGACGACCGCGGAAGGATAGCCGCGGGCCGGCTCGCCGACCTCGTGCTGGTGGACGGCGATCTCGAGAGCGACCTGTCGCTCAGCATGCGCATCGTCACCGTCTGGAAGGACGGCTACCCGGTAGACCGCGACCACCTGGATCAGGACTGGCAGCAGACCACGGCCGCGCCGACGACGGCGCCCGCGACGACGCTGATCGCCGACTTCGAGGATGGCCTCCGCGCCAGTTTCGGCTTCGGCTGGCAGATCACGACCGACGGGATGCAGGGCGGCTCGTCCACCGCCCGCGTGGCCGCGGAGAACGGAGCGCTGCGCGTCGAGGGCGAAGTGGCCACGGGGTCGCCGTTCCCATGGGCCGGCGTCACCTACTTCCCCGGCGCGCAGCCGATGCAGCCGGTGGACTTCTCGGACCGCGAGACGCTGCGTTTCCGCGCGCGCGGGGACGGCCGAACCTATATCGTCATGCTGTTCATTGGCGACACGAGCACAACCGTGCCAGCGATGGCGCCGTTCACCGCAACCGCCGAATGGAGCCAGGTGGAGATTCCGCTGGGGCAGTTCCCATCGGCGTCGCCCGGCATCATCGGTGGGCTGGCCTTCGTGGCGCAGGCCCCTCCGCTTGGCGCGTTCGGTTTCGAGATAGACGACGTGGAGATCCGGTAGATGTCGGGAAGTCTGGCCCAGGCCCTGCGCGGCGCGATCCTCGTCGCCCGCGCGGGCACCCTCGCCGTGCACCGGCGCCTGCTGCCGGATTCGCCGCGCATCGGCTGGACACCTTACCTCTGGCTCTTCTGGCTGATCAGCTTCGCCCTCAAGTGGTTCTTCGTACCGCTAGAGCCGGTGGAGTTCTCCCTCGCCCTGCTCACCCTGCCGCCGTTCCTGTGGCTGTACTTCGACGCCCACTGGCATTCCGGCCGCCGCGTGTTCCTCAACATCGCCGGCATCCTCCTCATCGCCCTCCTGTGGACTCCATTCAACGGAGGCGCCATCACCTTCTTCGTCTACGCGGCCGCGTTCATCGGCAGGGCGAGCCGACCGCCCAGCGCCTTTGCCTGGCTCGCCGGCATCGTGCTGCTGGTCGCCGGCGAATGGCTGGTGCTGGACCTCTCCAACTTCGTCCTGCTGTTCGGCTGTGCGGTCACGACGGTAATCGGCGCCGCGATCATCCACTTCGAGGAGCTCGACCGTCAGGACGCGGCACTCAAGCTCTCGCAGGCCGAGGTGCGACGCCTCGCCGCCGTCGCGGAACGCGAGCGGATAGGCCGCGACCTGCACGATCTGCTCGGGCATACGCTCTCGCTCATCACCATCAAGGCGGAACTCGCGGCGAAGCTCGCGGGCCGGCGCGACAGCCGCGCCGAGCAGGAGATCCGCGAAGTGGAGCGCATCTCGCGCGGCGCGCTGAAGGAGATCCGAGAAGCGGTGACCGGGTTCCGGCGGGCGGACCTGGACGCCGAACTGGCCAGCGCCCGGCTCGCCTGCCACGCGGCCGACATTCAGTTGACGGTCGAACGACCGCCGCTCGACATGCCTCCGGAGCAGGAAGCGGTGCTGGCGATGTGCCTGCGCGAGGCGATAACCAACGTCGTCCGCCATGCCGGCGCCAGCCGGTGCCAGGCGAGTCTGGTCCGCGATGCGGGGTGGGCGTGCCTGACGGTGCAGGACGACGGACGCGGCGGCGCTATCCGAGAGGGCGCGGGTCTGGCCGGCATGCGCGAGCGGGTCAGGCAGGCCGGCGGGGAGATGACGATTGAGACGGCGCATGGCGTCACCCTGACGGTTCGCCTGCCGGCCGGCCCCGAGCGTCCGACCTCGCGCGTGCCCGCCTCCGGGGAGGCTGCCGCGTGATACGCGTTCTGGTGGCCGAGGATCAGGCGATGGTGCTGGGCGCCCTGACCGCCCTGCTCGACCTCGAGCACGACATCGAAGTGGTCGGCCGGGCGCGGGACGGCGCCGAAGCGCAGACGCTCGCGGAGCGCCTGGAACCGGATGTCGTCCTCACCGACATCGAGATGCCGCGGGTGACCGGACTGGAGCTCGCGGCAAGACTGGTGGAGCGTGGTATGCGGGTGATCATCCTCACCACCTTCGCGCGTCCCGGCTATCTGCGACGCGCGCTGGACGCGGGCGTCCGGGGCTACCTGCTGAAGGATGCGCCGGCCGAAGACCTCGCCCGAGCCGTGCGCGACGTCCATGCCGGGGGACGGGCGATCTCCCCGGAGCTGGCCGCCGAAGCGTGGTCGGAGGCGGACCCGCTAACCGACCGCGAGCGTGAGGTGCTGCGGCTGGCCGGTGAGGGGATGTCAGGCGCCGGCATCGCGGCCGAACTGCACCTGTCGGAAGGCACTGTGCGCAACTACCTGTCCGAGGCGATCAGCAAGCTCGACGCGGCCAACCGGGTGGAAGCGGCGCGAATCGCGCGGCACAAAGGCTGGCTCTAGGCACACTTCTTGCTTCCCGTACCTCCAACGAAGCGGCGTTGTGAGCTAACGCGCGCCGACCTATACTGAGGAGGTACCCGGTGGCTGTTAAGAGCGTTGAGCAAAGACTGACCGTCGTCGAGCACAGAGTGGCCGAGAACGCAAGTCGTAACGACGGGCTGCGCGAAGCGATCGCCGAGCTGGGCAACCGGATGGACCGCCGTTTCGAGGCCATGGAGCAGCGCTTCGACCGGCGATTCGAAGCCATTGACGGGCGATTCGAGTCCATTGACCGGCGATTCGAGTCCATTGACCGGCGATTCGAGTCCATTGACCGGCGATTCGATGTTGTCGACGGGCGTTTCGAGACTATCGAACAGCGATTCGACACCATGGACCGACGGTTTCTCTGGCTGACCGGCACGCTGGTCGCCACCATGCTGACGCTCGTCAGCATCCTCTCCGCCGCCCTGCTCGGCGGCTGACGACTCCAGATAGCGGCCGGCGCCGGACCTGAGTCGCTCGCCGTATCAGTCGATGTCCTGCTGCGCGTTACGACGGGCAATCCGGTCGAGCCGCGGGGCACCGACGGACACGACTCCTCGACCTTCAGTCTACGGCTCGTCGCGCAGCGGGCCGAAGTCGGGCGGCGGCATCCGGTGGCGCGTCGCCGCTTCGTAGGCGGAAGCCGCCTTCAGCACCGCCGCTTCCGCGCCCGGGCCGGCCCAGAACATCATGCTGATCGGCAGCGGCGTCTCGAGCCGCGACGGCACGTCGCCGATGGCCTCGCGGTAACGATCGCCCGCCTCGTTCAAGACGAACCGGGGCTCGTAGACGACCTCGTTGAACCCGGCCGGCACGGCGATCTCGGGCGCTCCGATGAGTGCGGTGATGGTCTGCGTCGCACCCGACGGGCCCCGGCCGTTGACGGTCGGCTCGCTCGGTCCGCCCACCTTCTGGTGCGGCAGCGTGTTCTCCGGGTTTACCAGCACGTCCAGCCGGTTCTCCCGCATCACCTTGGCCAGCACGAGCTGCATCACCGCGCGCATCTTCATCCGCTCGGTATTGCCGTCCGACCGGACGTCGTCGAGCGCGGCCCAGTTCGCGGATCCCGCCTCGTCCGCGGCGGCGAAGTACTTGGTGTTGGCGTCCAGGCTCGCCCTGTCGGTGACGCGCGCGTCGCCTCGCCGGGCCAGGTACTGATCGATGTGGAAGGCGAAGGCCCGCGTCGCCGGCGACAGCGTCACGCGCCGCAGGTTCAGGTTGGGTGCGAGCGGCGCGTTCCCTTCCGCCAGATCGACGAGATACCGCGGGGACGTCACGTCATGCCCCGGCACCGCGAACTCCAGCTCGCCGTCGCCGGTGGCCGTGAAGAAGTACTCCGGCATGTGGATGGGCAAGATCTCGGCGAGCGCGTCCTGGAACGCGTAGGCCATGTTGGGGACGCCCGGGTCGTCGGGATAGAGCGGATCGACGGACTCGACAAGGCTGGCTCCCAGCCGATCGCGCAGGACCGCCTTGATCTCGCCGTCGATCTGATCGCTGATCGCCGCGTCGTTCTGCGTGTGCTTGACCATGTACTCGCGGACGATGCCGATGCGCATGCCGGCCAGCGGCGGCTCTTCCCCGTCGCGGGGAGCCTCCTCGACGACATGGCGGGCATAGGGTTCCCCGGACGTCAGGGCTTCCGGCAACGCGGTGTAGATGTCCCGGGGATCGAAGTAGCCGAGCTCCGGATCCGCAAGCGCGTCCAGAACCAGCGCCGCGTCCTTGACGGTACGGCAGTTGATGCCGGCCCGGTCGACCAGCGGATTCGACCCGACGGCGCCGCCATAGGGAATCAGCCCCTTCGTCGTCAGCAGGCTGACGACGGCATTGCGGGACGCCGGCCCCTTGCAGGATCCCCCCGTCTGCTCGCAGAAGGCGCAGGTGGCGAGGTTGGCCGACACCGCTACGCCGGACCCGGAGCTCGAACCCCGTGGCGAGCGCTCGGTGTCATAGGGATTGCAGGCCTGACCGCCCCACGTGCTCCGTTCGTCGTATCCCAGGTACCGGGCCGCCGGCGTAGCCGCCCCGCCGGGATTCCCGATGCCGCCGTTGAACTCGGTGGCGTTGGCCTTGGCGTAGATGATGGCGCCCTTCTCCCGCAGCCGCTCGACGATGGTGGAATCGGCGGGAGGCGCGTCCATGGCGAAGTTGATGTCCGCCCCCGTCGTCGTCCGCATGTCCCGGGTGTCGTAGACGTCCTTGAAGGCGAACGGCACGCAGTACATGGGCAGCTCGGCCAGATCGGGGTCGTCGCCGTATTGCGCGTCGAGCTCCGCCGCCCGCTCCAGGGCGTCGGGCTGCTGTCGGAACCGCTCGCACGCGGCGGGGCAGTTGGCCGGCATCGCCCCCGTCGACGGATGCGCGTCACAGCCCGCCTTGCAGGTCACGGAGCGCTCGCCGCGCAGGTTGAGCGTGCTGAGCGCGTTCACCTGGCCCGCATTCCGGACGCCAGCCACCATCCCGTACTGCGCCTGCACCGCCGGATCGGAGATCGTCGGCTCCATTCGGCCCAGATCCAACGGAAGGCCGGAATACCGGTCGAAATCGGGAAGGACGCTCGAAACCGGAACCGTCGACGTGGGAAAACTGACCGGCGCACCGGCTCGTACGGGGCCGCTGGCCGGCTCGATCGGCCCGCCGTCGAGCGTGACCAGTCGCGTGCATGCGCCGTTGTAGGCCCGGGCGCGGTCGATGTACGCCTGCACCAGCCCCTGACAACTGATCTGGCCCTCCCGGATGGCCGTGTGAATGCTCTCGATGGTCGATTCCTCGAGGCGGAACCCGTCCGGCTGGCCCGCCGCGGACTGCGCGAGCCCGCTTCCCGGTAACAGCAACACCAGGACTGCGGCTCCCAGCGTTCCGCCCGACGCCCCGCCGGCCCGGCGGCGAGCTGTTCTCGATGCACTCATGGTCGCCTTCCCTGCATGACAGGAATAGGGCAAGTTCCGCACCACGCTAGCGGTTCGAGCCAACTTCCCCTCCGCGTATGTGGCCCTGGGCCGCGCCCGCACCGCCTGGGGCCGGAGGCCTCACAACGACGGCGTGCGTTCGTGCCAGTCCGTCGCTTGTTCGTAGGCGTGCGCGAGAGCCAGCACGTCGACTTCGCCGAGGGCGGGGCCGCAGATCTGCAACCCGATGGGCAGACCCTCCCGGCTGAATCCGCACGGGACGGAGATCGCCGGGCTCCCGTAGATGTTGAAGGGCGCCGTATTGCGAATCAGGATCCGGGTCGCCTCCAGCGGCGTCTCCTGGGCCGCTTCGATCCCGATTGGCAGCACCGGCAGAGTCGGCGTGACCAGTAGATCCACGTCGTCGAAAACCCCCGCGATCGCCTTTCTCGCCAGCTTCAATTGGTACAGCGATTCGGCATACTCCGCCGCGGGCACCTCGGCGCCGGGGTCGAGGCGCGCCAATACGCTCGCCTCGTACAGTTCCCGGTTCTCGGCGAGGAGATCGGCGTGATACGCGTAGGCCTCGACCCCGATGGGGCGCTCCTCCGGTAATGCCGGTAGCTCCACCTCCCGCGTGCTCGCCGCCAGGTCGCTCAACACGCCGAGTGCGCGGTCAACCGCCTCCGCGATCTGCGGGTCCAGATCGTCGTAGTACGGCGAGCGTGGCACGCCGAGCCGCAGCGACGACGTGCGGCGCTGCAACGCACCCGCATAGTCGGGCACGTCCGCGCGAATGCTCGCGATGCCCCGCGGGTCGTATCCGGCCAGCGCCTGCAGCATGAGCGCCGTGTCGGCCGCCGTCCGGCACATCGGGCCCACGTGATCGAGCGACACGCTCAGCGGGATGATGCCGCGAATGCTCGCCAGCCCGTAGGTCGCTTTCAGGCCAGCGATGCCGCAGTGGGCGGCCGGAATGCGCACCGAGCCCCCGGTATCCGTCCCAAGCGCGCCCGCGCACAGCCGCGCCGCGACCGCGGCACCGGACCCGCCGGACGACCCGCCCGGAATGCGGTCCACGTCCCACGGATTGCGCACCGGGCCGGTATGCGTGAACGCCGACGTCGCGCCGTAGGCGAACTCGTGCATGTTGAGCTTGCCCACGACGATGGCGCCGGCCTCCTCGAGCCGGGTCACCACCTCGGCATCCTCGTCCGGGACGCGGTTCGCGTACACGGCGCTCCCGGCGGTGGTCAGCACGCCCGCCGTGTCGATGTTGTCCTTGAGCGCGATCGGAATACCGTGCAGCGGGCCGCGCCACCGCCCGCCCGCGAGCTCTGCTTCGAGGGCCCTCGCCCGCTCCACCGCCCGTTCCTCGGTCACGGTGACGAAGGCGTTGAGGCGATCGTCGAAGCGCCCGATGCGCTCGACATAGGCCTCCACCAACTCGAGCGGCGAGAGCGCGCCCGACCGAATCAGCCGTTGCGCCTCGGCGATGCTCAGCGTCGTCGGATCCGTGGCCTGCGCGAACGCGGGACGGCTCAACGCGTACGCGGCGGCTAGCGTGCTCGCCGCCAGGAACTCACGCCGATCGAGGGCTCTGGCCATTCCTGCTGGAGAGGATTCGATCATGACCGCGCGTGCGTAATCTCGCTCTAGACGGCTGTAGTCCGGCCATCATACATCCGTTGACGAACGCTCTTGACCGGTTTGTTGCCTTCCGGCGGCATGTTTCTTGCAGCGGGGTTTTTTCGAACGGCGGCGTTGTGAGCGCACGCGCGCCACCTATACTGAGGAGGCACCGAGTGGCAGTGAAGACCGTTGAGGAAAGGCTAACCGTCGTCGAGCACAAGATGGCAGAGAACGCAAGTCGGATCGACGGGCTGCGCGAAGCGATCGCCGAGTTGGGCGAGCGGATGGACCGACGGTTCGAGGCCATGGAACAACGCTTCGACCGACGGTTCGAGGCTATCGACCGCCGGTTCGAAACCATCGACCAGCGCTTCGAAGCCATCGACCGCCGGTTCCTCTGGCTGACCGGCACCCTGGTCGCCACCATGCTGACGCTCGTCAGCATTCTCTCCGCCGCTCTCCTTGGCGGCTGACGGACGTCCCTACGGGAGCGCCAGCGCGATCAACTCCGCCGATTCACCGCGGTCCCCGATCGCCACGGCGATGTACTGCTTCCCGTCGACCAGGTAGGTCATCGGAATGCCGGTCTGGCGCTTGGGCAGCTCGAACTCCCAGATCGTCTCGCCCGTCAGCTTGTCGTAGGCATGGAACATCCGTCCCCCGGCCCATGTGGGCGTGGCGAAGAGCCCGCCGCCCTCCCCGGCGAAGAGCAGCGTCTTTGTGACGAACAAGCCGCTCCGTTCCGGCTTGCCGGTCCGCGGGATGTCGAGGCCGCTCAAGGCCGGATGGTCCCTCACGCAGTCCGGCGTGTCGCCGTTCGCGATCATCCAGACGTGGTCGCCGCTGTTCAGGTCGATGGCGGTGATGCGTCCCCAGGGCGGCTTGATGAGGGGCAGGCCCAGCGGTCCGATCTCGCCGCAACCTTGCCTGGCGGCGGCTCCACGCGGACGGCCGGAGTAACTCTGCACATAGTCCATCGTCGACCGGTCCGGATTGTTCGCGAGCGCCGCGACGGTCGGATGGGTGACCGACGCCACGTAGAGGATGCCCGTCTCGGGATCCACCGCCCCGCCCTGCCAGTTCGCGCCACCGGTCATCTGCGGCAGCATCAGCAGTCCGCGCGGGCCGTCCGGCCCGGCCAGAATCGGCGGCGTGAACAACGGACCCATCTGGTATTCCGACGCGATGCGCCGCGCCTCGGCGGCCAGCTCCGGCGTAAAGTCCAGGAGGTCATCCTCTGACACCCCCTGGCGATCGAACGGGGCAGGCCGCGTGGGGAACGGCTGGGTCGGCGCGGCCTGCTCCCCGGGGACGGTCGAGGCGGGCACCGGACGTTCCTCGATCGGCCAGACCGGCTCGCCGGTGGCCCGGTCGAACACATACGTGAACGCCTGCTTCGTCATCTGGGCCACGGCCTTGATCTCGCGCCCGTCCACGGTGATGTCGACGAGCGTCGGCGCGGTCGGGATGTCGTAGTCCCAGATCCCGTGATGGACCAACTGGAAGTGCCAGACCCGCTCGCCGGTTCTGGCATCCAGGCACACCAGACTCTCCGCGAACAGGTTGTCGCCGGGCCGATGGCCGCCGTAGAGGTCGTTCGTGGGGGTCTCGACCGGCAGGTACACATAGCCGAGTTCCTGATCCGCCGCCATCGGGGCCCACACGCCGGTGTTGCCGGTGTAGCGCCAGGAATCGTTCTCCCAGGTGTCGTTGCCGAACTCGCCCGGCTGGGGGATCGTGTGGAAGACCCACAACTGCTCGCCGGTGCGCGCGTCGAAACCCCGGACGAAACCGGCCGTGAACTCGGGCGCGGGCGCCGTGGCGAGAAGCGCCGCCCCCACCACGATCACGTCGCCGACCACCATGGCCGGCGAGTTCCACCCGATCTGGCCGTCCTCGATGGGCGAGCGGTCGACCCCTTCGTAGAGTCCGTCGTAGAGATCGACGACGCCGTCCTCACCGAAGCCGGAAACCGGCCGTCCCGTCGCGGCGTCCAGCGCCACCAGGTGATACCCCCTCGTGACGTGGATGATCCGGTCGTCGCCCCGCTCGTCCGTCCAGTACGCCACGCCCCGGCCGGAGCTGGCCCGCACCGGTGCGGCGTCGCCCCGCTCGCCTTCATCGAGGCGGTACATCCAGAGGGTTTCGCCGGTGGCCCCGTCGATGGCCACGGCGTTGCGCCGCCAGCCGGCCGTCGTATACAGCACGCCCCCCACCGCCAGCGGCGTCGCCTGGTAGTTGAAGTCGAGCCGCGAGCCGAAGTTGTCCGTCCGCCACCGCCACGCAATCTCGAGGTCGGCGACGTTGTCGCGATCTATCTGGTCGAGGGACGAGTACTTGGTGCTGCCGGAATCTCCACCGTAGTACCGCCACTCGCCCTCACCGGCGTCCTGCTGGGCGGGGACGGAAACCCCTGCGCCGAGCAGTACGGCGGCAACAGCGACACTCCTCCGGACACACCGACCAGACCATGTCGACATGCGACGCTCCTGTTCCCCGCGGCACGCAGCCGCGGACCTGCGACGCGGGGCCGCAGGCCGAGGTGGAAGTTACTGTCCTCCGGTCGTCGCCTCGGGAATCGACGGCGTCGGCACCGGGAACGGATACCCCGGAGGTCCGTGCTGGTAGAACGCTCCCAGGTTGTCGATCTTGTCCATGTCCGGATACAGCACGCCAAAGGCCGGCGCCTCGCGGCTGCCGCGCGGTGAGTACCAGACGGCGCCGTCCCGCGTGATCTGGATCTTGGGCGAGTCGGCGTGCCGCTGCGGCTTCGGATAGAACGTGAACTCCTCGGTGCGCGGATTGAATCTCCAGAGCGTGGCGCCGGACTCACCGTCCATCCGCTGGCCAACGTCAGGAGCCCAGATGTTGTCGTCCGGGTCGGCCGCGACGTCATAGGGCTCCGCGTTCTGCTGGGGAATCGACCACTCGGTCATCTTGCCCGTCGACTGATCCAGCTTGACCAGCTTGCCGGGCCGCTTGCCGGCCGAGTAGATGCCCCACCAGATGTTGTTCTGGGAGTCGACGTTCAGGCGCCGCGTGTGGCCCGGATAGGTGGGCGCCGTGTACTCCGTCCACGAGTTGTTGGACGTGTCGAACTTGACGATCTTGCCGCCGCTCCAGAGGGCGACCCAGATGTTGTCGTTGCGGTCCGCCACCACGCCGTAGGGAATCGAGTGCGGGGTCGGGATGCGGAACACCGACACCTCGCCCGTCGCCCGGTCCCACTTGCTGAGGGCGCCGCCCATGATCCAGCCGATGTAGATGTTGCCCTTCGAGTCCATCGCCAGCGACTGCAGGAACTTCGTCGGGTTGCGGACCACGTTGTCGGGGTCCATCGGGATCTGGTACTCGAATTTCTCCGTCTCGGGATTGAACCCGAGGAGCCGCTTTTCCTTGTCGCCGGTGCGGCCGCGATGCTCCGGCAGCCAGATCAGACCGGCCGGATCGATGAGGATCTCGTGGTTCCCGTTCCGGGGATCGGGATAGAGATACGCCTTCTGCTCGCCGGTGCGCGGATCCAGCTTGACCAGCCGGTGCGGCACGCCGCGGTCGACCAGCCAGACGTTGCCGTCCGCGTCGAAGCGCGGATCCTGGCCGTAGCGCCGGACCCCGTCACGAGCCCACTGCGGATCGTTCACACCCTCGCCGGGACCGTCCAGCGGGAGGTAGTACTCGATGTACATCGCCTTGCCGAGCTCCTCCTCGTCGATCGGCGTCTGCTGCTCGATGCGCACGCGTCGGCGCTTGCTGTCGGGCCCGAAGTTCTTGACGACGTATGCCAGCAGGTCGTCCCGGTCCTGCCGCCCGAAGCGGAACATCGACGCCCGGAACGACAGCAGCCCCTGGCCGTAGCGGGTCGGGTCCTGCTCGCCGAGCGTGCTGCCGACCATGTGGTCGATCCACGCCATCCACTGCCGCTCGGTACCCGGCCGCGTCGGGAAGAAATTCTCGCCGTGGCACGCCATGCAGACCTGTTCGGCGACTTCCTTGCCCGGCCCCGGCGGATAGATCTCGTCGTAGCTCGCGTACTCGAACGGCCCGGCGTTGCCGCTCTCCATCGCGGTCCGCCCGGCCGGGATGACGAGCTGCGGCGCATCGCCCGCGAGCGCGCTCATCGCGAGATCGACCTCTCCCGCGTCGCCCGCCCCCAGCGTCACGGTCTGGGTGCCCGACTCCAGGTGCTTCGTGCTCGCGCTCACCTCGTAGGTGCCGGGGAACAGGGCGACAGCGCGGTAGTTGCCGCCGTTCGTGTAGACCATGTACACGATGCCCCGGTCGACGTTCCGGATGTAGACCTGCGCCGCCTGGAACGACTGGGGCGCGGTCACCGTCCCCGTCAGCGTCGCCGTGCCCGGCACCTCGGCCTGCAGGCTGACCCCGGTCAGTATCAGGACGGCCGCGGACATCGCCACGGCGACCAGCCGGGCACGATTTCGGTTTGCACCGCGCGCGTTTGAAAGCACCATCACCTGCTCCTTCGATGAACGATGGAATGTACCGTGACGAGAATGCGCCCCGACGCGGGGCAAGTCAAGCCTGTAACGCTTCCCGCAGTAATCTATCAGCGTTTCGGTGCGCGACCGGCGCGGGTCCTTCGAGACAGGCGGTCGAAGCTCCATGGCTAATAGCTGGTCACGTTGGGTGCAGGCGCCGCAGAGCGTCTGGCTGCGCAAGGCCGTCTTCCAGGTCCACCTGTGGACCGGCATCGGCCTCGGCGCCTACATCTTCGTGATCTGCGTGACCGGGAGCGTGCTGGTCTACCGGAACGAGCTGTACCGCGCCTTCTCGCCGGAACCCGTCATCGTGGACAACCCGAGTGCGGCGGCGCCGCTCGGCGAGGACGGCCTGGAGCGCGTGGCCGTTGAGGCATACCCCGGTTACGCCGTGCAGGAGCTGCGGCCGGGCCGGACCGAAGACCAGGCGGTCGAGATCACCCTGACGCGCGATGGCGACCGGGTACGGCGGCTGTTCGACCCCTACACGGGCGAGGATCTCGGCGACCCTCTCCCGCTCGGCTACCGCATCTCGGCCTGGACCCTCGACCTCCACGACAACCTCCTCGCCGGCCAGACGGGCCGGCGCGTGAACGGCATCGGAGCGGTCTTCCTCCTCCTGCTGGCGCTGACCGGCGCCGTGATCTGGTGGCCCGGCATCCTGCGCTGGCGGCGCAGCCTGACCGTTGACCGGCGGGCGGACTGGAAACGGTTCAACTGGAGCCTCCACAGCGCGTTCGGCTTCTGGTGCTGGCCGTTCCTGGTCCTCTGGGCCATCACGGGGCTCTACCTGTCGTACCCCGCCCTGTTCGCCGCGGTCGTCGACTACCTGGAGCCGTTCGACGAGTCGAACCCCGTGGAGCGCGTCGGCGACCGCGTGATGTACTGGCTCGCCTACCTGCACTTCGGCCGGCTCGGCGGCCGTGGCATCCCCGGCTGCGGATCCGTCTGCGGCGAGACCACCAAGGCGATCTGGGCCCTCGTCGGGCTGGTCCCGCCCGCGCTGTTCGTCACCGGCGCCTTCATGTGGTGGACCCGCGTGGTGCGGCGCTGGCTGAAGTCCGGCCCGGCCGCGTGAGTGCGGCCGCCAGCGCTAGGTCTCGGCGTCGACGCCCTCGCGAGTCTCGGCAATCACCAGATCGACCACCGCGCGCAGCGCTTCCTCCTCGGTGTCGCCCTCCAGCCGGCGGAGCCGAAAAAGGTCGAGCTGCCGGTCGGCGCTGCTGCCGTCCCGAATGACGTTGAGCACGTGGTGAAGCTCCTGCTCGCAGCCGAGCTCGCGGGCATCCTGCGCCACTTCCTCTACCAGCCGCGCGGCATAGTCTTCGATGTCCACCTTGCCTTCGCCGCCGTACACGTCACCGAGGAACGCCAGCACGCCGTAGCGCTGGGCGAGCCAGCGATTCTCGGCGATGATCTCGGTCGGTGGATCCTCTGGCAGTTGCCCCGCACTGTCGAGGCGCAACAGGCGCCGAATCAGCGCGGCATAGAGCGCCACGATACCCCCCATGTCGTCAAGACGCGGGCAAATGTCGCAGATCCGTATCTCCACTGTCGGAAAGTGCTGGGACGGGCGGATGTCCCACCACAGTTCGCTGCCGCTCCGGATGAACTTCATGCGCTGGTAGGCAGCCAGTAGATCCTCATACTCGGTCCACGAATTCAGCGGGCGCGGCAGGCTGGTGCGGGGCAGCACCCCCATGATGCTCAACCGGTGGGACTTGAAGCCCGTCTCGCGCCCTCCATGGAACGGCGACGACGTCGACAGCGCATGGAACAGGGGCAGGTATTGCCGCATCGCCGTCATGACCCGGACCCGCGAGTCGGGGTCCCCGAAGCCGGCGTGGATATGCATGCCGCCGACGATCTGCCGCCGCACGCTTTCCTGGAAGGTGACGGCGAATCGCTCGTAGCGTTCACGCGGCGTGATCAACTGGGCCTTCCATTCGGCAAACGGGTGGGTGGACGCAGCCAGCACCGCCAGGCCGTACTGCGCGGCGGCCTCGATCACGAAGCGGCGGGTCTCCCGCACCGCTCCGCACGCCTCCGCGACCGAGTGGCACACCTTGGTGCTGGTCTCGATCTGCGTCCGCAGCACCTCGTGCGAAACCGTGTGCGGGCCGCGGTTGCGCTCGCATGCCTCGAAGATGCGTGGGTCCGGATCGGACTCCAGATTGCGGGTTTCGGGGTTGACGAGGAAGAACTCCTCCTCGACTCCAAGTGTGATGTCCAACTTCGGTTCGCTCGCGGTCATGGCCATACAGTCTGCCGGTTTTGGACCGCGGAAGTCGATTCCGACGCCGCCGCCCGCGACTAAGGATCGCGTCGCGATGCCTAACGGGCGGGAGAACCCAGGTGCAGGACGGCGTCGAACTGCTCCTCCATAGGCAACGTGCGCCATTCCTCGCGGGCAATAGGAACCAGAGCACCCTCCACCAACCTGGCCCGCGGAACGTCAAACGGATAGAAAGTCTCGAAGTCGGCTGCGCCGAGCAGCGTGCCGCGCACGTGGGCCAGGCTCGGTGCCGGCCACGTGCTGATGTCGGCCTGCAATGCCTCCAGATCCGTGCTCGCGTTCACCCAGACCGTGAACACGGGAGTTCCGGCGCCCTCGAGCTGCTGGACCAGCGTGTGGACGCGCCGGTCGTCCACGAGCTCGTAGTTGCTGAACAGGTTCTGACGCTGAAGATGCATGCCGCCATAGATGACGAAGGCGCGCCGCCCCTTGTCGAGCACCTCGCGCTGAATGAGCTCAGCGGGATGCGTGTCCCGAAGGTAGAGCCATGGCTGCACGTCCGACTGTGTCTCGATCTCGGCCCAGTTGATGGGTGGATCTCCAAGCAAGATCCGAAGCCGCTGCCCGGGCGACCGGGAGAGATTGACCTCGCGGACGTTGCGAAAGAACGCTGCCACCAGTGGCCGTTCGACCGGAGGCTCCCCCACCCGACGCTGGGTCGTGTTTTGCCAGACGAGGCGCAGTTCGTCGATAGGGACGTCCGCGCCGTTCACGTAGCGATCGACGACCTCCTGATACAGCGCATTCCCCGTCTCGAAGACGATGTCGTCCACCGCCCGCGCCAACCGGGGATCGCGAATCAGCGAGAGATGAAAGGCGTGCACCTGCTGGTTCCCGTGGGGATCACTGAGGGCGACGACGTCGTACGACTCGAACGCGTCAAGGAGCGCCGCCATCGGTTCCAGTGGCGCTGCCGGGCGAGCGGGCGCGCCTTCCTGGGCCCAGAGGCCGGACGAAACCGCAACCAGGATGACAAGTGCCGTGGCGCGACGCACGGAGGTCTCCGCGATCAGCGCGACGTAGACAGGCCAAGCGAGGGGCGGCCCGTCGTCGGATACGGCTGCCGCCGATGACGCACGACGAGCGCGACGCTCAGGAAACTCCCCGCAGCCAGACCAGCGACCGGCAGCCACAGGAACTGCGGACTCACCACCGCCACGTGAAAGACGAGCGCCAGCGTAGTCAGCCCTCCGACGCCGGGAACGGGTCCGCCGCTCAAGCTGCGGCCGACGCCTGGATCTATCCGCGGAGGTTCGGACCGCGCTGTTCTGGTCTTCGTTGAACGCGAAGTCATCATGATGGCGCTCCCTTCAGCTCCGGCAGCCCCGTCCACAACGAGACCAGAGCATTTTGCGTGCTCCTGACGGCTCGCACGCCGACCGGCGTCACTTCGAAGATGCGCTTGGCGCGACCTCCCCGTTCCGCCGTCGGCTCGCCCACCGTGGACGTCACCAGGCCGTTCCGCTCCAGCCGGTCGAGGGCCGTGTAAACCGCCCCCAGCACGACGCGGCGGCCGCCCGTCCGCTCGATCTCGCGGGCAATCGCCACCCCATAGGCTCCCTCGCCGACCCTGAGGGTCGCCAGGAGGATCATCAGCTCGAAGTCGGTCAGAAGGCTTCGGGCCATTTCTTCACAAAATATATATTAATAGCTCCTCGCGATCAACCCCAAGTCACCCGTTACTATCGAAGCACTCGAAACTGACGGCGGCGCCTCGCGCAGGGGCGCCGCTGACCGGCGGGGTACGCCGGGGAGACGAAGCGATGAGATACCCAGGCGCACGCACCACCGTTGTTTCCACCATCACACTGGCCCTGCTGCTGGGAGCGGCCGTGCCCGCCGGCGCGCAGCAGCCTGCGCTCGATCATCAGGACGTGCTCCAGTGGAAGACGATCAACGACCCGTCGCTGTCGCCCGACGGCGAATGGCTCGCGTTCGTCCTTACGCCCCTGGAGGGCGACCCCGAGCTCACGCTGAAAGCGACGACCGGGGGCGGACCGGCGCTGACGGTGCGCGGAACGGAGCCGACCTTCACGTCGGACTCGCGTTACCTCGTCTACGCCGTCCCGGCGCCTGAGGCTGAGGTCGACGCGCTCAAGCGGGAAGGCATGGAGGGCGACGACCTGCCGAAGGATGCCCTCGCGGTGGCGGACATCGCGGCGGTGTTTGCCGGAGCCGAGCCCCAGGAAACAGGAGTCCGTGACCTCGGTCCGGTAGAGAGCTACAGGGTCGCGGCGGAAGGAAGCTGGGTCGCCTATTTGCCAGAGGACGACGCCGACTCGGCGGAGTCGGAGGCGCCCAGCGCCGGGGAACCGGCCGCCGCCGAGGAGCCTGCGCCGTCCGCTGCGCCAGCCCCCGAGATCGAAACTGGCGCCGAGGGTTCCGACGACGACAGCGACGCCGACGACGACGCGAAGGAGGACGGCTCCACCCTGGTCCTCCTGAACCTGGCGACAGGCGACGAGACACGCCACGAACTCGTGGCCGACTACCGTTTCGCCGAGGAGGCCGCCGTCTTCGCCTTCACCACCTCCACGGCGGACGGCTCCGGCGACGGGGCCTACGTCGTCCCGCTCGACGATGCGACCCCGCGCGCGGCGCTCGAAGGTGAAGGGCACTACGAACGGCTCGCCCTGTCGAAGGACGGCGCACAGGTCGCCTTCCTCACGGACCGTGACGACGTCGACGCCGATCAGCCCGACTTCACCCTGTATCGCGCGGCGGCGCCGGGCTGGGAGGCCGCGCCGCTCGCCGACTCCGGCACGCCCGGCCTCCCCGACGACTGGTGGGTCAGCGAGCACGGCGACGTCCGCTTCTCGGAGGGGGGCGGCCTGCTCCTCTTCGGAACCGCGCCGCGCCCGACCCCGGAACCCGAAGACGACACGCTGGACGAGGACAAGGTGCGTCTGGACGTCTGGAACTGGAAGGACCCCTACCTGCAACCGATGCAGCTCGTGCAGGCCGACGACGAACGGGAGCGCACCTACGCGGCGGCGGTCCACCTGGACGGCGGCGCGGTGGTGCAGCTCGGCACGCTCGACGTCCCCAACGTCCGGTTCGCCGCCGAACGCGACGCGCCGCAGGCCCTGGGCGTCACCGACCTGCCCTACCGGCAGCTCCTCTCCTGGGACGGGCGCTACAACGACCTTTACGCCATCGACCTGGCCAGCGGAGAGCAGCGACGCATCGCCGAGAAAACGGGCGTCTTCGCCCGCGCCGCCATTTCGCCAGCCGGAACGCACGCGGCGTGGTGGGACGGCGCCGAGCGCCACTGGAAGGTGGCCCGCCTGGACGGTGGCAGCGGCAGCGGCGAGCCGCTGACCGCCAACGCGGCGGTTCCGCACCCCGTCTGGAACGAGCTGGACGACCGCCCCCAAGATCCGCCTCCCTACGGCTCGGCCGGCTGGACCGCGGACGACGGCGCCTTCCTCTTCTATGACCGATTCGACGTCTGGCGCTTCGAGCCGGAGACCGGCCGCACCGTCAATCTCACCGCCGGTGCGGGCCGGGCGGCGGAGATCCGGTTCCGTTACGCGCGGACCGACCCCGAGCTGGACCACATCCCGGAAGGGGAAGCCCTCTGGCAGGCGTTCCACGACACGGAGAAGCAGGGCGGCTTCTATCGCGGCCGCACCGACCGGGAGGCGCCGCCGGCGCAAATCGTCATGGCGGACAAGAGCTTCCGCCTGCGCGGCAAGGCGAAGAAGGCGGACCGCTGGCTCGTCACTCGCGAGGACTTCCGCGAGTTCCCCGACCTCTGGGTGTCCGGCGGAGCCATCACCGACATGCAGCGGATGTCGGACGCCAATCCGCAGCAGGCCGACTACCGGTGGGGCTCAGCGGAGATCGTCGAGTGGACGTCCAACGACGGTGACGAGCTGCAGGGCATGCTGTTCACGCCCGACGGCTTTGATCCCGCGACCCAGTATCCCCTGCTCGTCTACTTCTACGAGCGGATGTCGGACGGGGTCTACACCTGGCGAACGCCCCGGCCCGGCGGTTCATCCGTCGCCGTCCCCTTCTACGTCAGCCGCGGCTATGTCGTCTTCATCCCCGACATCCCCTACGAGCTTGGCTACCCCGGCGAGAGCGCCCTCGACGCGGTCGTCCCCGGCGTGCTCAGCCTCGTCGATCAGGGATTCGTGGCGCGGGACCGGATCGGCGTCCAGGGCCACTCCTGGGGCGGCTACCAGATCGCCTACATGCTCACGAAAACCAACCTCTTCGCGGCGGCCGAGGCGGGCGCGCCCGTCGCCAACATGACCAGCGCCTACGGCGGCATCCGCTGGCAGACCGGCATGAGCCGGATGTTCCAGTACGAGCGGACGCAGAGCCGCATCGGCGCCTCGCTCTGGGAGGCGACCGACACCTACCTGCACAATTCGCCCCTCTTCTACGCCGACAAGATCCGCACGCCGCTCCTCATGATGCACAACGACGACGACGGCGCCGTGCCGTGGTACCAGGGCATCGAGCTGTTCGTCGCTCTCCGCCGCCTGCAACAGCCGGTGTGGATGCTCAACTACAACGGCGAGGGCCACGGCCTCAGCGGCGACGCCAACCGCAAGGACTGGGCCGTCCGCATGCAGCAGTTCTTCGACCACTACCTGCAGGGCGCCCCCGCCCCGGCGTGGATGGAGAAGGGCGTGCCGGCCGTCGACAAGGGCCGGACGCTGGGCCTCGAGCTCGTGGAGCCCCACGCCCGTTGATGCTGACAATCATGCCAATGGCCAGTCTAGACTGAGCTGCGGACTAAGTGGAGGGCGCCATGAACCGCCTGCGCAACGCCGTCGTCATCACCGGACTCGCTACCGCAGCCCTGCTCGCCACGGGTTACCGCACGGTCGCCCCGGTCGTCACTGCCCAAGCCGAACGCGAGCTCATCGTCCGGGGAGGCAACGTCTTCACCGAGGGAAGCCTGCGGGTGGCCGACATCCGCATCGTGGGCGAGACGATCGCCGAGATCGGAACCGGACTCGCGGCGCGCGACGCGAACACACAGGAGATTGACGCCGGCGGCCTGCAGGTGCTGCCGGGCGGCATCGACCCCCACGTGCACATTGGCCGCGTGGACGACTACACGTCCGGCTCGCGCGCGGCGCTGGCCGGCGGGATTACCACCATCTCCAACTTCGGCGGCGTCGCCGAGGGCGAGACGCCGGCCGAGACACTGGCGCGGGCGATGCCGGAGATCCAGGCGCAGACCATCGCCGACATCATCTACCACCCCATCGTCTCCGATCCGGCCAGCGCCACCGCGGAATCGCTGGCGGCGCTGGCCGAGGCGGGCCAAACCACCATCAAGGTGTTCATGGTGCGGCCGACGTTCGACGCCAACGCGCCCGGCTTCCTCACCACGATGCACGCCGCCCGCGAGACGGGCGTGCTGATGATGATGCACTGCGAGGACGCCGCCATCGTGCAGATCACGTCGGAGCGGATGCTCGCCGAGGGACGCGGCTCGCTCCGCTACTTTGCCGACGCCCGACCCGTGGAGGCGGAGGAAGCCGCCACGCTCCGCGCCGTAGCCATGGCGGAGGTGACCGGCGCGCCCGTCTACATCGTGCACCTGTCGTCCGAGCGCGCCCTGCGCGTCGCCGAGGCGGCGCAGCAGCGCGGCCTGCCCGTCTACGTCGAGACCCGCCCCATCTACCTGCACCTGACCCGTGAACGGTTCGAGGGCGACACGCCAGGGCTCTACATCGGCCAGCCGCCGCTCCGCGCACAGAGCGACGTCGACGCCCTCTGGGACGGCATCGCCCGCGGGACCGTCCAGGTGGTGGCCACCGACCACGTCGCCTATACGCGCGAACAGAAGCTCGATCCCTCGCAGAACGTCGTGCAGCACCGGGCCGGCATGAGCAACCTCCAGGTGATGCTGCCGATGCTCTACAGCGACGGCGTGGGCGAGGGGCGCATCTCCCTCGAGCGCTTCGTGGAGGTCACCTCGTCCAACCCCGCCCGCCTGTTCGGGCTCTACCCGCGCAAGGGAACGATCGCCGTCGGGTCCGACGCCGACCTCGTGCTGTGGGATCCCGACGAGACGCGCACCATCCGGAACGAGGACATGTTCTCGGGCAGCGGCTACTCCATTCACGCGGGGCGCGAGGTGACCGGCTGGCCGCAACTCACGATCCGGCGCGGCGAGATCGTCTATCGCGGCGGCGAGATCCTCGGCGCCGCCGGCAGCGGCGAGCTCGTGCCGCGCGAGCCGTGGCGGAACCCGCCACTGTGACTAGGCGCCTCGCGCCGGCTGAGTCCTTCCGGCCGCGGGGCGGGCCCAAGTCTATCTGCTCACGCTAGCCGACGGCCCGAGGGTATCCTCCGAGCCATTTCGACCGTGCGTGTACATTGAACTTTAGATATTCAATGTACACATGATCGCGAGACAGCTCCAACCAATACTCCGCTCCGCCGCGCGCCAGGTGCCGGTCGTAGTCCTGAGCGGCCCGCGGCAATCCGGCAAGACCACGCTGGCCCGCGCCGCGCTTCCGCGCCACACTTACATCTCACTTGCGGATCCGGACGTCCGCTCCTTCGCCCACGAGGATCCGAGTGGCTTCCTCAAGCAGTTCCGCCGCAACGTCCTGATTGACGACTTCCACCACGGCGTTCAACTCCTCTCACATGTGCAGGCACTCGTCGAACGCGATGAGCGGCCCGGACGTTTTGTCCTCATCGGCTCGGGGAACTACTTGCCGTCACGAGCTGCCCAGATGCCCAGTGACCGCTACACGGTCCTGCACCTGTTCCCTTTCTCCTTCTCCGAGTTGGCGTCGCGTCCCGCCGTCGACCTCTCCGTCCTCGGCCGGCGGCCGCCCCCGAGCAGGCCTCCCGAGGAGGCGGACCTGATGGAAACGCTGTTCCGAGGCTTCTACCCCAGGATTCACGACAGGCAGCTCGATGCGCGGTCCTGGCTGCGCAACTACCTGCGGAACTTCGTCGAACGCGATCTCAGTCGGCACGTCCACGTGGCCGAGGTGGACACGTTCCTCCTGTTCCTCCGCATGTGCGCGGGCCGCAACGGCCAGTTGCTCAATCTCAGCAGCCTGGCGAGCGATGCCGGCGTCACGCACACGACAGTGCGAAGGTGGCTGTTCGCCCTCGAAGTCAACTGTCTTGTCGTCCTGCTCCGCCCGCATCAGCGCAGCTTCAACAAGCGACTCATCAAGTCGCCGAAGCTGTACTTCCTCGACACCGGCCTGCTCTGCGTCCTGCTTCGCATCCGGACGCCCGAGGAGCTTCGCACGCACGCTGCCCGGGGCGTGGTATTCGAGAGCTACGTGCTGTCCGAACTGCTCAAGGCGCGACTGCATCACGGCAAAGAGCCCGACATCTACTTCTGGCGCGACTCGGCCGGTCATGAAATCGACTTCCTCATCGACGATGGCGAGAGACTGACCCCGATTGAGGCGAGGTCCGGGCAGACCATTGCCGGCGGCTTCTTCACCGGTCTGGAGTTCTGGCGAAAACTCTCCCGAACCCGGGAAGCCGTGCTCGTCTACGGCGGCGACCGATCGTTCCGGCGCCTGGGCTCCACCGTGTACCGGTGGTCGGACATCTAGCCGGAACACCGCACGTGGGGCGGTCCGGATGATGGTAGGCTGCCGGAGATGAACAAACCGTCCCGTCGCCTGCTTCCGGCCCTCGTTGCGGTAGCGGCCGCAGCGGGGGTCGTGGCCGCCGCGTGCGCACCCGCCTCGCCGGATCCGCAGGAGGATCTGCGCGCCATCGAGGCGCTCAACCAGCACGACGTCGATGCCGTGCTGTCCGGCGACTTCGACGCACTGATCTCCCAGTGGACCGAGGACTTCGTCGTGATTACCGGCGGCGCCATCGTGCGCGGGCGCGACGCCAACGCCGCCCTGACGGAAGGCGCGCGGGCGACGGCGCACCTGCTCGAGCCGGTCGAACACGATCTGGACTTCGAGGAGACGATTGTCGCCGGCGACTACGCGTTCCAGTGGGGCACGGTCCGATCGAGCTCCCGGGCGATCGAGACCGGAGAGGTGTATTCGAGTAGCGGCAAGCTGCTGCGGATCCTGCAGCGCCAGCCCGACGGGTCGTGGAAGATGCACCGGGCGATGACGGTGCCGGACGCGAGCAACGAGTAGGTGGACACACGAGCGGGGGAAATCATGAAGACATGGTGGACTGGCGCGATCGTCGTCGGCGCCCTGGCGGCTGCTATTGCGATGGCGGGACAGCCTCCGGCGTCGGCGCAGCAATCATCGGAACCGCCTCTCGTGAGCCAGGAGCAGTTCGACCGCTGGCTCACCGAGTTGTCCAACTGGGGCCGCTTCGGTCCGGACGACGAGCTGGGCATGGCGAACCTGATCACGCCGGCCAAGCGCGCGGAGGCGGCGCGGCTGGTCACGGAAGGGTTCGCGGTATCGCTGGCGTCGAACGCGCAGAACTACGAGACCGCCGACGTGCCGTGCCCGGTCGAATGGCAGATGGTCCGCGCTACGCGCACGGGGGCCAGCGACCAGATCGCGTACCCCTGCATCCACGGTCCCGGCACCACGCACCTGGATGCGTTCGCCCACGTCTTCTTCGACGGCAAGATGTGGAACGGCTACGACGTCGACGGGCTGGTCACGATGGACGAGGGCGCCAAGAAGAACTCCATCATGGCGGTGAAGGATGGCCTCGTGACGCGCGGCGTCCTGTATGACATCCCGCGCCTGAAAGGCGTGCCGTGGCTGGAGCCGGGGACGCGTATCACGGTCGAGGATCTGGAGGCCTGGGAGGAGATGTCCGGCGTCCGCGCCGGCCCCGGCGACGCGTTCTTGATTCGCTGGGGACGCTGGGCCCGCCAGGACGCCCTCGGCCCGTTCGACACGGGGCGCGAGGCGGCGGGTCTCGACAACAACGTCATCCCGTGGCTGAAGGAGCGCGACGTCGCCATCGCCGGCTGGGAGACGCCCGGCTACGCCCCGCAGCCCGATGGCGACCTGCCCCGCACCGCGCTCCACAACTTCGCGCTGACCATCCTCGGCATCCAGTTGCTGGATCGGGCGGACTTCCAGGACCTCGCCAACGCCGCGGCGGAGCGCAACCGCTGGGAGTTCATGATCACCATCGCGCCGCTGCGGATTCCGAACGGCACCGGATCGCCGGTCAACCCGATAGCGATGTTTTAGCCGTCGTAGGCGCGCCGCACCTCGTCCGCGATGATGTCGATCCCGCGCTCCGTGCGTCCCCAGTCGTCGGCGAAGCTGATGCGGACGCACTCGCGCTTGTGCAGCCAGTCGTCGTCCTCGAGCCCCGGGAAGAAATAGTGGCCGGAGACGACGATGACGTCGCGCTGCTTGAGCCGTTCGTAGAGCTCGGCGTTGGTGATGGGCAGCCCCGGCATCCAGAGCCAGAGGAAGAAGGCGCCCTCCGGCGTGTGGATGCGCGCCGGATAGCCGCGCAGGCCGTCGCGGAGCCGGTCGAGGGCGCGCGTGGCGCGGCCGGCGTAGTGCGGCCGGATGACGTCGCGGACCAGCGGCATCAGCTCGCCGCTCCGGATCAGCTCGGCGCCGAATGCGGGGCCGAGCCGCCCCGGCGATAGACAGTACATGGCGGTGGCGGCGGCCAGCGCCTCGATGATCTCCTCGTTCGCGATCACGATGCCGGTGCGGAAGCCGGGCAGCCCGAGCTTCGACAGGCTCATGCAGACGACCGTGTTCTCGTTCCAGACCGGCGTCGACTCGCCGAACACGATGCCGGGAAACGGCGCGCCGTAGGCGGTGTCGAGAATCAGCGGCACGTCGCGGGCGCGGGCGATGGCGCCGAGCTCCTCGACCTCCGCGTCAGTGATCACGTTTCCCGTCGGGTTGGTCGGGCGCGACACGCAAATCGCGCCGATGTCCTCCACCCCGTCGAGCCCCGCCAGGTCCACCCCGTACTTGAAGAGCTGATCGTCGAGCTCATGGATGATCGAGTGCCGCGCCGTGAACAGCCCCGGGACGAGACCCAGGTCCGCGTAGCCGATGTACTCCGGCGCGAGCGGCAGCAGGATGCGCCGCGGCGGGCGGCCGTCGCCCATCGGCCCGGCCAGCAGGGTGAACAGCGGCAGAAAGGCGGACTGGCTGCCGTTGGTCAGGGCGATGTTGCGCTCGCTGATGTCCCAGCCGAGCTCGCGCCGGAGGAAACCGGCGAGGACGCGGGCGAAGTCGCGGTCGCCGTCGGGGCCGCCGTAGAGGCCGATGGCCCGTTCGAACGACCCCTCCCGTTGCAGCAGGGCCTCCATCTGGCGGCGGAACAGTGCTTCGGCGGCAGGGATCAGACTGGGACTGCCGCCGCCAAGGTTCATCAGCGAGCCGCCGGCCTCCGCGGCGTCGCCGAGATCCTTCATCAGCGACAGCGGACCCGTGTCGCTCGTCAGCCGCCGCCCGTACGCCGAAATGTCCATTTCCGCTAACGATAGTACGACCGGGGACCCCTCCCGGCAACGTGCGGGCCCGACTGAAGTCCGCTACGATTGTCGCGCGCCGTGGCGTCCCAGATTCTCCCGTATCGCCGACCGCCGGCCGACGCCCATCCCCCGAACGACGTGCCGGACTACCGGTCCACCGGGCTGCGCCACCCCGCCCGGCCGCTCGTGGTGATTCCGCAGACGCTGTCGGAGCTGACGGGCCCGGTCTACGGCTACGGGGACGGTGCGGTCGGGCCGCACGACGCCGACCTGACCCGCCAGCACGCCGGCGAGCCCCTCGGCGAACGCATCGTCATCGGCGGCCGCGTTCTGGACGAAGACGCCCGGCCGGTGGCGGATACCCTGGTAGAAGTCTGGCAGGCGAACGCCGCCGGCCGCTACGCCCACGCCCTCGACACCCACGACGCCCCGCTCGATCCGAACTTCAGCGGCGCCGGCCGGTTGCTCACGGACGCGGACGGTCGGTTCCACTTCACGACCATCCGGCCCGGCGCATACCCCTGGGGGAACCACGACAACGCCTGGCGCCCCGCGCACGTGCACTTCTCCGTCTTCGGGCGCAGCTTCCTGACGCGCCTCGTGACCCAGATGTACTTCCCCGGCGACCCGCTGTTGGCCTTCGATCCCATCTTCAACGCGGTCCCCACCGAGCGTGGCCGCCAGCGGATGGTGGCGGCCTTCGATCTCGACGTGACGGAGGCGGGGCGCGCCCTCGGCTACCGTTTCGACATCGTCCTGCGCGGCCGGGACGCGACCCCGATGGAGGGACCGGCGTGAGCCCCGGCAGGGCGACCGCGCGCCGGATGGAGACCGAGCGGTAGACCGGCGCCAGCGCCATGCTCGCCCTCACCCCCTTCCAGACCGTCGGCCCCTTCTTCGCGATCCTCGTCCCCGAGCAGGGGCGCCTGACGCTGGCGGGCGCCGACGTTCCCGGCGAGCGCATCGTCATCGAGGCGACGGTCCACGACGGCGCGAGCCAGCCGGTGCCCGATGCCCTCATCGAGATCTGGCAGGCAAACGCGGCAGGCTGCTACAACCATCCGGACGACGCCCGCTGCACGGGACCGGACCCCGCGTTCGGCGGGTTCGGGCGCGTGCGTACGGACGGTGCGGGCGGCTTTTCCCTGAAGACCATCAAGCCGGGGCCCGTGCCCGGACCCGACGGCCAGCCCCAGGCGCCGCATCTACTGGTGGGACTCTTCGCGCGCGGGCTGCTCTCGCGCCTCGTCACGCGGATCTACTTCTCCGACGAGCCGGCGAACGGCGACGACCCGATCCTGGCCGCGGTGGCGCCGGACCGCCGGCCGACGCTGGTCGCGGCGCGTCGGGACGACGGGCGCTACACGCACACGATCACGCTCCAGGGACCGGGAGAAACGGTGTTCTTCGATGTCTGACCGCGCCACACGCCTCCACGCTCGCGTCCTGCACAACGCGGACACCGCGGAGTGCTTCTCCGGGCGCGCCCAGCTCCAGGCGATGCTGGACGTCGAGGCGGCCCTGACGGCGGCGCAGGCCGACGCCGGCGTGGCGCCGGCAAGCTGCGTGGCGCCCATTCAGGCGGCGGCCCGCGCCGAGCTGTACGACCTGGACGTTCTCAAGGCCGAGGCGACGGAGACCGGCAATCCGGTCATTCCGGTGGTGCGGCATCTGACCGCGCGGGTGGCGAAATCCGACGCGGACGCGGCGCGCTACGTCCACTGGGGGGCGACCAGCCAGGACATCCTGGATACCGGCCTGCTGCTCCAGCTCCGGGCGGCGGTTCCGGGCGCCATCGACCACTTGGCGCAGGGCGTGCGCGCCGCCGCCGCCCACGCCCACCGCCACCGCGACGCCACGATGGCCGGCCGCACGTGGCTGCAGCAAGCAACGCCGGTGACGTTCGGGCTCAAGGCGGCGGGTTGGGCCGACGCTATGGACCGGTCCCGGCGCCGCTTGCAGTCCGCCCTCGACGACGCGCTCGTTCTCCAGTTCGGCGGCGCCACCGGCACGCTGGCGTCGCTCGGATCCCAGGGCCTCGCCGTCACCGAGCGGCTGGCCGCCCGGCTCGACCTGCCCGTGCCGGACATCCCCTGGCACGCCCACCGCGACCGGTTCGCACAGCTCGCCTCCGCCCTCGGCATCGCGGCCGGCACGTGCGGGAAGATCGGACGCGACATCGCCCTGCTCGCTCAGACCGAGGTCGGCGAGGCGTCCGAGGCGACGGCGCCGGGACGCGGCGGATCGTCGACGATGCCGCAGAAGCAGAACCCGGTCGCGTCCTCCGTCGCCCTCGCCGCCGCCGGTCGCGCGCCGGGGCTGGTCGCCACCCTGCTCGGCGCGATGATCCAGGAACACGAGCGCGGACTCGGCGGCTGGCAGGTCGAGTGGGATACCCTGCCCGACCTCGTGATCTGCGCGACCAGCGGAACCCGGGCGGCCGCCGACGCGCTGGACGGCCTTCAGGTCGACACGGATCGCATGCGCGCCAACGCGGAGGCGTCCGGCGGCTTGCTGCTGGCCGAGTCCATCGCCATGACGCTGGCGAAGTCCGTCGGCAAGCACGAGGCGCACGCCTGTATCGCCGCCGCCTGCCGGCGCGCGGCGGCCGAGGGACGCCCGTTCGCCGACGTGCTCGGCGACGATCCGCTCGTCACGCAGCATCTCGACCGAGCGGAAATCGCCCGGCGGCTGTCGCCGGACAACTACCTTGGCGCGACCCGCGACTATATCGACCGCGTGCTCGCACGAGTCGCCGCATCCGACGCATGACGATGCACATCTCCCCGCCGCCTTCAACGCGGCAGTCATCGAGTTCCTGACAGACTGAGGCAGCAATGGACGAAAAGCAGCGGCACGCGGCAGGCACGGCCATCCGACGGAAGATTCTGGGCGACGCCTACGTGGACCGGGCCGTCGCCGACACGACCGACGTCACGGCGGAGATTCAGGACCTGATCACGCGCTACGCGTGGGGCGAGATCTGGACGCGGCCGGGATTGGACCACCGCACGCGCCGCATCCTGGTAATCGGGACGCAGATCGCCCTCCGGCAGTGGGACCAGTACCGCATCCACGTGCGGGCGGCGCTCACCGAGGGCGGGTTCACGATGGACGACGTCAACGAGATCGTCCTCCAGCAGGCGATCTACTGCGGCGCGCCCGCCGCCCTCACCGCCGTCAACATCGCCCGCCAACTGCGGGACGAAATCGAGGGCCGTTCATGACCTCCGACGACGTACCCGCAGGTACGCCGGATGCCGGCCCGGAGGCCGGCGGACCGAGGCCCCACACAGGTGCGCCGGCCTCCAGGCCGGCATCTCCCGGTGCGCCGGCGTCCGGGCCGGCATCCACCAACACCCCCGGCCTCATCGGCGCCGCCGCACTCACCGCCTTCATCCTCATCCTCCCGACGCCCGACGGCATGCCCCCGGAGGCGCACCGGCTCGCCGCGCTGTTCGCCGGCATCCTCGTGCTGTGGGCCACCGAGGCGCTGCCGATCGCCGTCACCGCCCTGCTCGCCGTCGCCCTGCAGCCCATCTTCGGGCTCACGTCGCTCGTCACCGGCCGGCCGCCCACCCCCGGCGCCATCTTCGGCGCGGCCGCCGCCAACTTCATGAGCAGCGTCTTCTTCTTCGTGCTCGTGATGTTCGCCATCGCCCACGCCTGGGTGAAGACCGGCCTCGCCCGCCGCTTCGCGCTGTGGCTCATCGCGCGGGCCGGCACCGACGCCACGCGCGCCGTCTACGTCTTCATGATCGGCACCGGCGCCATCTCGATGGTGATCTCCGACGTGCCCGCCGCCGCCATCTTCATGGCCATCGCGGTCGGCATCCTCGACAAGCTGGGGCTGCGGCCCGGATCGCGCTTCGGCCGGGCGGTGATGCTCGGGATCCCGATCGCGGCCCTCATCGGCGGCGTCGGCACGCCGGCCGGCAGCTCCATCAACCTGCTCGGCCTGGTCATGATCGAGCAGGCGGGCGGCGAGCGCGTTCCCTTCCTCCACTGGATGGCGATCGGCATCCCGATGGTGGCCATCCTGCTGCCGGTGGCGGCCTGGGTGCTGGTGAAGTTCTTTCCGCCGGAGATCGCGTCCATCGGCGATCTCGAGGAGATTCACGACGAGCGACGCCGCCTGGGCCCGGTCAGCCGCGACGAATGGAAGGTGGTCGTGATCATGAGCGCCATGCTCACCCTCTGGATCGCGAGCACGTGGCTGCCCGTGTTCGACACCTTCCTCGTGGCCGTCGTCGGCGCGGTGGCGATGTTCCTCCCCGGCATCGGCCTGTTCACCTGGAAGGAGATTCAGAGGGTCACCGGCTGGGACACGCTGATGGTCATCGGCGGCGTCACGTCGCTCGGCCAGGCGTCGTCGCAGACCGGTCTCGCCACCTGGCTCGCCGAATCCGCCCTCGGCGGCCTCGCCGACTGGAACGCCGTCGCCCTCATCGCCGCCATCAGCGCCTTCACCGTCGTCATCCACCTCATGCTGCCCATCGCGCCGGTCATCAACGCCGTCATGATCCCGCCCATCATGGTCCTCGGCGCCGCGGCGGGCGTGAACCCGGCCCTCTACGCGCTGCCCGTCATCTTCACCGCCTCCTGCGCCTTCCTGCTGCCGCTCGACGCCGTGCCCCTCGTCACCTACAGCCGGGGCTACTATCGGATGTTCGACATGCTGCCGGCGGGGCTTGTCATCAGCGCCGTGTGGGTGGTCTTGATGACGGCGCTACTGATCGTCGTCGGCCCACTGGTGGGATTGTTGTAGCAGCCTGCCGACCGACCGGCAGGATCGACCCGAAGCTAGGCGTTTGACAGTCACACGAGATCATCCAACGACACGCCAAGGGCTGTCGCGAGACTCTTGAGCGCCTTCACGGAGCCGGGCTTTGCTCCACGCTCGATGGCCGAGAGATAGGAACTCGGGATTCCTGCCTTAGCGGCCAGGGCGCGCGCCGTCATGCTCCGGTGCGTACGCCAGGCGCGCACAGGATGTTCTCCTTCGGCTATGCGCCGTACGAGGTCCGCGGGCGCCCAGATCTGGTCGGGGTCATCGAGGACGCGCCGGATGACGGCGAGGTCGGCAGCGTCTTCGTCCGCGGCGGCGCGCAACTGCTCGTATTCTTCGCGGCGGATCACGACGTAGTCCTCGCCCGCGAGGGTCAGGGTCTGCGGCGTAGGGCTCATCGGTAAGCCTCCCCGCGTGACAGTATCGCTGATCGAGCACGTCGGACTTCGTCTCTCCATCCCCGCCGACCAACGCGGCCTGCAGTCTGCCGCTTCCACCGTGACAATTTAGCGGCGCTGCCTTAAAATTGTCTGACCATGTGGGTTCCGCGCACGCTGGCCCCGGAGTTGCGGCGCCTGGCGGATTCGTTTCAGGTCGTCGTACTGACCGGCCCCCGGCAGGTAGGCAAGACGACGCTGCTGGAGCGCTCGTTTCCCACGCATCGGTTCGTGGCGCTCGACGCGGGCCAGAACGCCGAAACTGCGGAGACTCGTCCGGGGGAGTTCCTCGACGCGCACGCTCCGCCGGTGATACTCGACGAGATTCAGTACGCGCCTCGACTGCTCCGCGACATCAAGGCCCGCGTCGACCGGCGCCGCGAGCCCGGGCAATACCTGCTGACCGGCTCGCAGACTTTCCCGTTGATGCAGTCGGTTTCCGAGAGTCTCGCGGGTCGTGCGGCCGTGGTGCCGCTACTCGGCCTCTCGGCGGATGAATGGCTGTCGGTTCCGGAGCTGGCCGCGGCGCATGTTCCGTCGGAGTTCCTGTGGCGCGGCAGCTATCCCGGCCTCTGGGCGCCCGACGACAGCGCGCCGACTCGCGACCGGTGGTATCAGGGCTATGTCGCGACGTACCTGGAGCGCGATGTCCGCAACCTGCTCAATGTTGCGCGGCTGCGCGACTTCGAGCGTTTCCTGCGGGCGTGCGCCGTGCGCACCGGCCAACTTCTGAACATGTCGGAGCTCGGACGCGACGTCGGCGTCTCGGCCACGACCGCGCGCGAGTGGATCAGCGTGCTGCTGACCTCCGGCCAGATCGTGCTGCTGGAGCCCTATCATCGCTCCCTCGGCAAGCGCCTGGTCAAGAGCCCGAAGCTCTATTTCGCGGACACCGGACTGGCTGCCTGGCTGGCCGGATTCCAGTCCGCCGGCGCCCTCCTCCATTCGCCGGCCATCGGCGCGTTCTGGGAAAACCACGTGGTGGGTCAGTGGATCCGCTATCGCGACTGGCACGCGCCGGCCGTGCAGCTCTGGTTCTGGCAGGATCGAACCGGCCGCGAGGTCGACCTGCTGATCGAAACCGACCAGCGGCTCGTGCCGGTGGAGTGCAAGTGGAAGGAGCGTCCGGATCCCGGCGACGCAGCAGGCATCCGGCGCCTGCGCGCGTTCTATGGCGACGCGGTCGCGGAAGGCTTCATCGCCTGCACGACCGCGACCGCCTTCCAGGTGACGCCGGGCGTAACCGCCGTGCCCGGATGGCGACTGCGCCCAGCGTCTTCCGGCGACCTGGCGGAGGTGATGACGGCGACGTTCACACCTTGAAACGATGGCTGGGTTCATCCTTCCCGAATATTCCGCAACCCTCGACGTCGTGATGGACGATGGCGCGCCGATTCGCGTCGTGCGCCACGGCAACCCGTCAGGACCACGTGTCGTGCTGAGCCACGGCAACGGCTTCGCGAGCGATTCCTACTTCCCGTTCTGGCGACATATGCTCGAGCGGTTCGACCTTGCCCTGTACGACGTCCGCAACTGCGGGCGCAACCCCTTTCACGCGGGCGAGGCTCACGACTATCCCCACTTCGTGCGTGACATGGCGCGCGTGCACAGCGCGATCGCGGAAGCATGGGGCGAGAAGACCACGATCGGCGTCTTCCATTCGATGACGGCGTTCGCAGCCCTGCTGGCGATCATCGACGGCGTCTGGCACTGGGACGCGCTGGTATTGTTCGACCCGCCGCTGGTCCCGCCTGAGGGCGACCCGCACCGCGGCCCGCTGATGGCCGACGGCGAGACGCTGCGCGCCGCCGCCCTGGCCCGCCAGAACCGGTTCCGGGACCCCGAGGAACTTGCCGAGGTGTACCGTTGGCTGCCCCTGTTCCGTCGCCTGCGGCCAGGAGTGGCGGAACTCAATGCACGCTCGGTGTTGCACTTCGATCCCGCCAGCGGAGAATGGCTGCTCGGTTGCCCTGGCGCGGTCGAGGCGGACCTCTATACCGACATCGCCGACCTGGCAATATGGCGACAGCCCAACCCGTCGGGGCGCCCGCTCCTGATCGTCGGCGCCGACCCAGCGCCGAAGGACGCGCCGAAGACCGCGCCATGTTGCAGGCTATTCTGCGAGACGTTCGGCATCGACTACGCCTTTGTGCCCGATACGAGCCACCTCCTGCAGCTCGAGGAGCCGGAACAGTGCTTCGCTCTGTTCGACGCTTTCCTCGCCGACAACGAGGTCGCCACAGGAAAGAGCCCATAGCGCGCTTGAGCGTACGTCGCGATCCGCCGCATCGTCACCGCGACGCCTTCTCCCCGTCTTCCTCGCACGAGGCGAGGTACTCATCGATAGACCGTTGAAACTCGCGCCGAATCCCGTCAACGTCGGTCGCTTCGAACGTCGCAATGGGATACGGACCGCTGTTGACTACCCGCCCGTGAAGCAGACCGACGGAATCGTCGAACTCGACCGCAGCCACGTAGCCCTTGTACTCCATCATGGTCTCACCTGTACAGCTCTTCACGGTTGGCGATGTCGACCAACTCCTTCCCACCTTGCCAAGACGGCAACGGAGGTAGTTGCTCCGGCAGATTCTGGCCGGCCACTTGGGCGCCCAGCACACGACGGAGGCCTGCCTCCACCAGAGCCGACATCGTTGTTCCTCGCCGCGCTGCCTCTTCGCGCAGTCGTCGCATGACGGAATCATCGATGTTGAAGGTGGTCTTCATATGGAAAACCGTATCACCTCCAGCAGGGAGAAGGGACGAACCGAGGTTGCCCTATGGATCTTGATGTGGGCGCTCTCCACAATTGCCTCCATCGAGAGACTTCCAGAAGCGGTATTCCGACACTCCCTTGTTCCTGTACGGGGTGCCAAACCGGGACGGCTCCTCACCGTGTTAACAAAAATTAACACTGGCTGCACGCACACGAACGGCCTAACGGCCTATACTGAATGCGCCCGGTAGCGCGGTGACCGACACCAGCTAGCGCGGCGCCGACAGTCTCGTCATCGCTCGCCCGACGATCCCAGGTCGGGCCCGTCCCACTCTCGCGCCCGCAGAGTCGCGGCGGCAAACCACGGTCAGGGCACCGGAGATAGAACAGGATGAAACCGTTCGTCGTGAACTCGCACCGGCGGCTCGTCTTTCCGTCCAACTTCTTTCCGGAGCCGGATTTCTCGTCCATCGACACCATCGACGACCTCGCCGCCATCGTTCGGCGCGACTTCGAAGCCAAGGCGCCGACCGGGTCGGACATCGCGGCGCGCGCGGAATCGGGCGGGTACGCCAATCGGTACGAGCTGCTGCGCGATCTGGGCCTGCACCTGTTCTGGATGAACCGCTACGTGATCACGATGTACGAGAAGCGGCCGACCCGCTGGCGGGACGTGGCCCGGCGACGCAACGACATCTTCCTCCCCGCGCTGACCCCGTGGGAGGACGGCCCGCGCAAGGTGGCGGCGGTCGAGTCCTGCTACCCCCACCTTCCCGCCACGTGGTCGGCCGATGTCGAGGACGAGCTGTACCGCATGCTCTTCGACGTGTTCCGCCACAAGCGGCACCATGCGACCGACCTTCCCGCCATCAAGCCGACCGTCGCCGAGGCGGTCGCCGGCGGCTCCCAGCTCGTGTACCGGCTCGGATCGTTCGATCCGGACTATCCCCGGTTCAGCCTGGACGACATCCTCGACTGCCACGAGAGCGTGCCGGAGCTCGAGGCCCTGCGGCGCTGGGCGATGACCCTGCACAACCAGTATCCGTGGGACCGTTCCGACACCGGGCTGGTCCCGGTGGGCGGGCTGAAGGACGATGACGTCGTGGTCATCTACCACCCCCGCACGCCCGACGTGCTGGACTTCATTCGACGCGTGAAGAACGGCGCTCGGCGGCGTCCCACTCCGCCTCCGGCCCGCCCGCCGCGACAGCCGGCCGCGCCGCTCCCCGCCGTGCAGGTCCGGTCGCAGTTCGCGGTGCAGCCGCGCATCGAGGCCCTCGCCGTGCGCCGCGGCGAGATCCTGTGCACCAACGACGACATCGTCCGCAACTCGGCCTCGAGCTGGTCGCCCATGAGCGCGGCGCAGATCGCCGCCAAGACCGGCATCGAGAGCCGGTGCTATACCGAGGGCGGCCTCGAGAACCTCGCCCTCGACGCGGCGGTGAGCGCGCTGGATCGGGCCGGCCGCTCCCCGGAGGAGATCGGGGCGGTCCTCTTCTGCACCTGCACGAACCCCCGCCTGCTGCCCTCGGCCGCCACCTGGCTGTCCGGGCAGCTCGGCATGTTCCAGACCCACACGTCGGTCGACCTCGTCGCGGCCTGCGCCGGCTTTCCCTACGGCCTCGCGGACGCCGTTCGCATCATGCAGGAAGTCGAGCGTCCGATCCTGCTCGTCTGCGCCGAGAAGTTCTCCGACAAGGTGGGCAGCGTGCGCACGTCGCGCATGATCTTCGGCGACGCGGCGGCCGGACTGGTCGTCGCCCCGGCCGAAGCGGGCGCGCCCGGCGATGTGGACGTGCTGCAGACCTACGCCAGCGGCCCCGTCAGCCAGGTGAACTCCATCATCTGGCCCAACACCGAGTTCGGCTGCGACATCACCGTCTACGGCCCGGAGGTCAGGGCGCTGGTGAGCCGCTACCTCGACCAGATGATCGAGGAGCTGCAGGCCCTGCCCCATCCCGACGGCCGGCCGGGAACCCTCATCGAGGCCATCGACCTGATCGTCCCGCACCAGGCCAACAAGCGGATGGTGATCGACCTGGCCGAGCAGGCGGGCATCGGCCGCGACCGGATGTACTTCAACATCGCCCGGGTCGGCAACACGTCGGCGGCCAGCATTCCGCTGGCGATCCACGATGCGGTGCGCGACGGCGTCATCTCGGCCCCGACCCGCGTGTTCACGCCCGGTTTCGGGGCCGGTGCGGTGGCCGGTTACGCCGTGCTGCGCATCGATCCGGCCGTCGTCGCCGAGGAACAAACCGCGCCGCCGGAGTCGGACCGCACCCTGTCGCCGGCGCTACCCCACATCTCCACGTCCACCGAAGTCGGCGCGGCCCTGGCAAGTTGACCGGGGCCGGCCGGAGAGGAAAACCAATGTTTGCAGGAAAGGTCGCCGTCGTCACCGGAGGATGCCGCGGGATCGGCGCCGCCATCACGAAATCACTGGCCGAGTCCGGCGCCCACGTGGCGGCCGGCTACAACCGGGGGTCGGACGCGGCGGAAGAACTCGCGGCCGGCCTGCGCGCGGAAGGCCGCTCCATCTCGCTGCACCAGGGCAACGTCGCCGAGCCCGAGGCGTGCCAGCGGGTGGTCCAGGAAGTGCTCGACGAGCACGGGCGTATCGACTTCCTGGTCAACAACGCGGGCATCAACGTCGACAAGACGGTGCGCCGGATGACCGTCGAGAACTGGCACGCCGTGCTCCGCGTGAACCTGTCCGGCGCGTTCTACATGACCAAGGCGGTGCTCGACCACATGGTCGAGCGCCAGTTCGGCCGCATCGTCAACATCAGCTCCGTCATCGGCCAGAGCGGCAATATCGGGCAGGCGAACTACGCCGCGTCGAAGTCCGGCCAGTTCGGCTTCACCAAGAGCCTCGCGCTGGAGGTGGCCCGCAAGGGGATCACCGTCAACTGCGTCGCCCCCGGGTTCATCGAAACCGAGATGGTCGCCTCGATCCCCGCGCCGGTCCTCGACACGATTATCGGCCGCATCCCGGTGGGCCGCCTGGGGCAGGCTGACGAAGTGGCCCGTTGCGTGCGGTTCCTGCTCGAAGACGAGGCGGGGTACATTACCGGCACCGTCGTGGCCGTCAACGGCGGCCTGGAGATGTAGGCGGAGCGCCAGACCACAGACGCATGACCGTCAAGCGACCCGGCCCCGACACCGGCCTCGGCGAGTTCATCCGCCGCCAGCGCGAGCTGGGGCATCTGTCCGTCCGCCAACTCGCCGACGCCTGCGGCATCTCGAACGCCTATCTCAGCCAGATCGAGCGCGGTTATCGGAACCCCAGCAGCTTCGTCCTCAAGGCGCTCGCCGACGGCCTGGAGATGTCCGCCGAGACGCTCTACGCCCAGGCCGGCATCATCGATCCGACCGAAGGCGAGGCGGGCGACGTCATCGAGGCGATACGCCACGATCCCTACCTGTCGGCCCGCCAGCGCGAAGTGCTCGTCGAGATGTACGAGTCGTTCCGCAAGTTGAACGACGCCGACTGAACCCGGGGTCAGCGCGCCGTTTGCGACCACGGTCCCGAGAGCGCTTGCAAAAGTAAACACTTCTTGTTACCATCCGCACAGTTCGAAGAAATAGCCGCTCTCGCGGCCGTCAACGCGGCGAATCCGCACGCCTTCCGAGGCGCACACCGCACGCTCTACTTGAGGGAGACCGATGATCAACTGGACCAAGCAAACCGACGACACGTTGCAGGCGTTGACCGACACGCAGAAGAAGATCTGGGGCATCTGGGCCGAGGCCGCCGGCCAGCAGGCCAGCCAGGCGCAGTTGGCCGAGACTTGGCGGAAGGCCGTGGACACCTGGGAAGCCACCGTCAAGAACGGCATCGAGTCGCAGAACGCGGCGATGAAGAGCTTCGGCGACAGCGCGTCGGCCGTCCCCGGCATCCCCTCGGACCTGGCGGACTGGGCCACGCAGACCCAGACCCTCAGCGCCCGCTGGACCGAGGCCCAGGCCGAGTTGTGGGAAAGCTACTTCGGCATGGTCCGCAAGGCGGTGCCGGTGAAGATGCTCGGCACCATCGACGACGAGAACCAGAAGCTGTTCGCGACGTGGCAGGAGTCGGTGGAGAAGATCGGCGCGGCCCAGTTGGCGTGGGCGCAGATGTGGACCGAGAATGCCGCCGCCGCCGCACCGACCGCGACCACGACCACCGCGAAGGCGAAGTCGACCGGCAAGGCCGCCGCGTAGCCGCGGCGCTCGCCTTCCGCCCGCCGCTTCGGCCATCATTCACCTTCCGAGGAGCTGACCGGCATGTCGGAACCATCCACCGCGGGTGACGCGAGCGCCCGGTCCGCCTGGCAGGCGGAGATGGAGCGCACCGTTCAACGGGTCCGCAACGTCGGCGAACTCGTGGCCGAATCGAACGAGCCCGTCCTGGCGCAGAGCCCCCGCGAGGAGGTCTACCGCAAGCACAAGGCGCGCCTGTACCGCTACGACGGCCCCGTCCGTTACGACACGCCGGTGCTGTTCGTCCCCAACCTCGGCATCAGCCGTCCCACCGTCTTCGACCTGATGCCGGGGGCCAGCTTCATCGAGTACATGGTGGGCCAGGGATTTCCCTTCTACCTGCTCGACTGGGGCGTCTTCGGTCCCGAGGACGACCATCTGACGGTCGCCGACTGCTCCACCCGCATCCTGCCCCGCATGGGCCAGAAGCTGCTGGCCCACGCGGAGGCCGACTCCTGTTCCGTCATCGGCTACTGCATGGGCGCCCCCCTCGCGGTCAGTTTTCTGGGCTCCCACCCCGCCTTCCCGGTGAAGAACCTCGTCAACCTTGCCGGACCCATCGACTTCACCCACGCCGGCCTCTTCGGCCGCTGGCTCGCCCCCCGGTACTTCAACGTCCACAAGCTGGTCGACACCCTCGGGCAGATGCCGGCGGAGATGGTGCAGCTCGGCTTCAAGCTGCTCCGCCCCACGATGGACATGAGCACCGGCCTGAACCTGTGGTGGAACGCCTGGAACGACCGCTATCTCGCCGGCTACAAGGCGCTCCGGAAGTGGAGCTCGGAGTACGTCCCGTTCCCGGGCGAGTTCTTCCGCCAGTGGGTCACCGACTTCTACCAGGAGAACCGCCTGGCCCAGGGCACGCTGCGGCTCAACGGACGGCCCGTCGACGTCGGCAGCATCACCTGTCCCCTGCTCGTCGTCGGCGCCAGCGAAGACAACATCGCCCCGCCAGCGGGCGTCAGGGCGCTCGTCGACCTGGTCGGCAGCCGGGACAAGGAGTACAAGGAGCTTCCCGGCGGCCATATCTCGCTCATCGCCGGGCGGAGCGCGTCCCGCGACTGCTGGCCGCACGTGGCGAGTTGGCTCGCGGCGCGCTCGCACGAGTCCGCCGTAGCGCAGTAGCGCCCGTCACTCCGGGAGGATTTGAACCGATGGCAGAACCCACTTCGTCGCCCGACGATCTGTTCGCGATGTGGCGGAAGCAGGTGGAGGCCGGCACCGAGGCCTGGGTCAAGGCGGCCCAGCAGATGACGAGCCAGGGCCAGGTCCCCAACCCACCGGATCCCACCCAGTTCTGGCGTCAGTTCTCGAGCTTCGGCATGCCGGGCGCGTCTCCGTTCCCGGGGACCGGACCGATCGATCCCGACGTACTCGCCCAGTGGAAGCGCTTCCTCGACGAATGGCTCGCGGCGTGGAGCCGCGCCCTCGAGCAGGTGATGCAGACCGAGGAGTTCGCCCAAGCCCTCGGCAAGACCCTCGACCAGTTCCTCAACGTCCAGGCCAAGGCCAGGCAGGCGACGGAGAGCACGACCAAGACCGTGATCGACTCGCTCGGACTCCCGTCCCGCGACCAAGTGGTCGGCCTCTCGCGGCAGATGATGGATCTCGAAGATCGCATCGAGTCGCTGGCCGACAAGCTCGACGCCCTCGCGGCTCGCCCGCCCGCGGCAGCGGCCCCTGCGGCCACGACCCCTCCCGCGGCGGCGCCCAAAGCGGCTGGCCCAGCGCCACCCAAAGCGGCCGGCTCAGCGCCACGCCGCCGGCCGACCCGCCGGAAACCCGCCGGCGGCGCCAAGACACCAAAGAAGCCCGCGTAGCCGCCCTCCGTGTATAATTCGCCGCCCGTCGCCCCCCTCTTTGGGTGGCCGGTGACGGATGGATGGCGCGGATGCGAGGACTCCCGATAGAGGAAATCGCCGTCGGCGACTCCGCGGAACTGACGCGGGTCGCCAGCCCCGGTGACGTCGCCGGATTCATCGACTCCGTCGGCGACCGCAACCCCATCCACCACGACCGCGCCTACGCCGCCTCAACCCACTTCAAGGAACCCATCGTGCCCGGTATGTGGACGGCCAGCCTCGTCTCCGCCGTCCTGGGCACGCAGCTTCCCGGACCCGGCTGCATCTACGTCAACCTGCAGATCCAGTTCACCCGTCCCGTCTACTTCGGCGACCGCATCACCGCGCGGGCGGAGGTCGTCGAACGGCTGCCGGAGCGCAACCGGTTACGGCTGAACATCGCGTGCACCAACCAGGACGGCAAAGAGGTCCTCACCGGCGAATCCGTGCTGTTGCCGCCGAAGGCCGCTGTCGCCTACGTCAAGCCGAAGACCGGATCTGCCCACGTCGCCCACTGGACCCTGCAGCCGACCCTCTGGGCCGCGCATGCCACCAGCGCCTGGGCGCGGCTGGGCACCGCGTGGGTGTCCGCGTGGCACAAGAAGCCGCACGGAACGCGGTCGAACCGCGTCCCTGAGTAGCTCTTCAGGCGAGCATCAACCGTTCGCCCTTCGGTTCCGGCACCGGATCACCACCCTCGCGGGCTGTCTCGATCCAAAGACGTATCGCCTCTTGGATTTCCCGGAGCGCCGTCTCCTGCGTGCGCCCGTGCGCCATACAGCCGGGGAGCTCCGGCACTTCGGCGACGAACGCGTCGTCTTCGTTGCTCCAGTAGAGGATGATCTCGTACTTGTACATCACTCTTACCCGGCCAGTTCGTACTTCATCAGGATCCGCCGCACCTGATAGGGTTTCGCATGGCTGCCAAGGATACTCGTCGAGGGCAAGCGTCCGCGAGGCTCTACCATGGGAGCCGAAGAGATCGGTCCTTTCTTGGCGGTAGGCGTCCGGACGATCGATGCTCTACGTGAGCACCGGGGCTTCACGAAGGACGCTCGGTACGAGCCGAGGCGACGAACAACGGTTGCCGTATGGATCTTGATGTCGACGCTCTGCAGAAACGCCTCTGCGAGAGACTGTGCACGGACGTGCAACTAACGACGCGCCCCGACGGCGCACTGATGTTGCGAACGCACTTCGAGTTCCCCGACGGAGACAGGTTTCCGATCCACGTGTCCGACGCCGGCGTGGGTGGCGTGCGTCTGTCGGATCGCGGTCACACGCTTATGCACATCAGCTACGACCACGATGTCGACGCGTTTCTGGATGGCACAAGAGGACAGTTGCTCGAACGGATCGTGGCCGAAATGGGAGTGGAACGAGAGGGGGGCACCTTCCGCCTTGACACACCCATCGAGAAACTCCCGGAGGCGGTATTCCGCTTCGGCCAGGCGCTGACGCGTGTGTACGACCTGACCTTCCTGTCCCGATCCCGGGTCAAGTCGACGTTCTACGACGACCTCGCCGAGATACTGAAGAGCCTGATCGACGAGGACAAGATGCAGGCGGACTACCTGCCGGATGAACTTCCGAACCCCGAGGCGTACCGCGTCGACTACAGGATCGAGGGCAAGTTCAACACTCCCTTGTTCCTGTACGGGGTGCCGAACCGGGACAAGGCGCGCCTGACAACGGTCATGCTCTCGCACTTCCATCGGCAGGACCTGGAGTTCGAGTCCATTCTTGTTTTCGAGGATCAATCGGAAATCCCGCGACTCGATCTGGCGCGGTTGTCCGACGTCGGCGGCGAGATGATCTCGTCTTTGGAGTCCAGGGCCGATCTCGACCGGAAGCTGTTCAAGCGCGTCGCGTAGCTCGAAGAGGTGCCCCGGTTGCGGAGAGCGGCTGACAACGTTGGCGACGATTCTGCTGACTCCGCAGCGCCCGGCGAACTGCAGCAACTGGCCTCCCTCTTGGCGAACCGCAACACCATCGACGAGAGGATTGCGGAGCTGATCGGCCGTCCAGCTCTCAGGGGTCATGTCGGGGAGTGGATCGCGCAGCAGATCTTTGCGGTGAAGCTGGAGGAATCCGCGACTCAGAAGGGCTTCGACGGCCGATTTACCGACGGTCGGTTGGCCGGAAAGACGGTGAATGCGAAGTGGTATGGCAAGCGCGAGGGGATACTCGACATCAATCCCGATGGCATCCCGCACTGCTACCTGGTAATGACCGGGCCGAAGGCGGCAGCGACGACTTCGCGGGGCCAAACGCTGCCGTGGCTGATCACGGAGGTGTTCCTGTTCGAGGCGCGAGCGCTTCATGAGCGCTTCCGGGTTCAGAAGCGCAAACTTGGCGTCGCCGCCTACGTGCGGCAACACGAGTGGGAGGCGGCGAGGATCTATCCGGAGGCAGCGCCCGAAGCGTTACTGACGCTAACCGATGCACAGCGGCAGGCGCTGAAGCTGTTCGCTGATGACGGCGCGTGACGCGCTGGGAGACAACCGAACGCAAGGACCGATGTTCGACATGTTGCCAACGAGGGCGACACTATGCGCCTATAAACTCAAGACCAACCCATGAACCACAGCCAGATCGTCAGCTTCATCTGGGGCGTGGCGGACCTGATCCGCGACACCTTCAAGCGGGGCAAGTACCAGGACGTGATCCTGCCGCTCACGGTGCTGCGCCGGCTCGACTGCGTGCTGGCTCCCACCAAGCGGCGAGTCCTCGATGTCCAGGCCAAGTACGCGGGCAAGATCGACAACCCGGATCAACTGCTCCAGGGCGCCTCCGGATTCGCCTTTTACAACACGTCGCGCTACGACTTCGAGAAGCTGCTGGCCGATGCTCCCCACATCGCCCAGAACCTGCGCAACTACAAAGCCGGTTTCAGTCCCAACATGCGGGAGGTGCTCGAGAAGTTCGATTTCGACAACACGATCTCAAAACTCGACGAGGCTGGCCTCCTGTTCCAGGTCGTCCAGCGCTTCGGCGACCCGAAGGTGAACCTCCACCCCGATGCGGTCGACAACGCCGCGATGGGCACCATCTTCGAAGAGCTCATTCGCAAGTTCAACGAGGCGCTGAACGAAAACCCCGGCGAGCACTTCACGCCCCGCGACGTCGTCCACCTGATGGTCGACCTGCTGCTGGCAGGCGACGAGGACCGGCTGCGGACCAAGGGGGTCGTGCTCAGCGTCTACGACCCGTGCTGCGGCTCGGGCGGGATGCTCACCATCGCCAAGGAACACATCACGGACGGCGAGACGCGCGACGGCGAACGTCGCGGCGAGGCGGTGAACCCGGACGCCGACATCCACCTGTTCGGGCAGGAGGTCAACCCGGAGACCTTCGCCATCTGCAAGTCCGACCTCTTCATGAAGTCCGCGGACGGCCGTGACGCCGAGAACATCCTGTTCGGCAGCACGCTCTCCAACGACCGGCACGGCGGACGCGGCTTTGACTACATGATCGCCAATCCGCCCTACGGCAAGGACTGGAAGCGCGACCAAGACGCCGTGCGGAACGAGCACGACCGGGGTGGGAGCGGCCGTTTCGGGCCGGGGCTGCCGCGGATCAGCGACGGCCAACTCCTGTTCCTGCAGCACATGCTGGCGCACGTCAACGAGCCGTCCCAGGGTGGCTCACGCGTGGCGATCATCATGAACGGATCGCCGCTATTCACCGGCGACGCCGGCAGCGGCGAGAGCGAGATCCGGCGCTGGGTCCTGGAGAACGACCTCCTCGAAGCGCTGATAGCCTTACCCGAACAGCTCTTCTACAACACGGGCATCGCCACCTACGTCTGGGTGCTGACGAACCGCAAGCGGCCGGAACGGCGCGGCATGGTCCAGCTCATCGACGCTACCTCGTTCTGGATCCTGCTGCGCAAGAGTCTGGGCGCCAAGCGCCGCGAGGTACCGTTCGAGCGGAAGGAGGACATTCTGCGTCTGCTGGCCGACTTCGAGGACGGCGCCACGCGCAACGTGGATCAGGACGACGAAGAGCGAGGGACCGTCGTCAGCCGCGTCTACCCCACTACGCACTTCGGGTTCCGCAAGATCACGGTCGAGAGACCGTTACGACTCGATTTCCAGGCCAACTCCGAGCGGATCGCACGGGTGGACGACCAAAGCGCCTTCGCCAACCTGGCTGTCTCGCGCAAGAAGGGCGACGCCAAGGCTCGCGACGAACAAGATGGCCGGCAGCAGCAAGACGCCATCCGGGCCCTGCTCCGGAGCCTGCCGGACAAGCTGTTTCTGGATCGGGCGGACTTCAACGAGGAGCTCTCCCGCGCCGCCCGAGACGCTGAACTCAAGCTCGCCGCCCCCATCCGGAAGGCGATTCTTTCCGCACTGTCGGAGCGTAACGCCAAGGCGGAAATCTGCCGCGATCGGGAGGGCCGCCCCGAACCCGATCCGGAACTGCGCGACACGGAGAACGTACCTCTCCGGGAGTCTGTCGAGTCGTTCTTCGAACGCGAGGTAAGGCCCCACGTTCCCGACGCCTGGATCGACACGACGCGCCGGGATCCGCAGGACGGCGAGGTCGGGCTCGTCGGCTACGAGATCAACTTCAACCGGTACTTCTACGAGTACCGCCCGCCCCGGCCGCTGGAGGAGATCGAGGCCGACATCAAGAAGGTAGAGGAAGACATCGTGGCCATGCTCCGGGAGATGACGGGCTGATGCAGTTTAATGTCGGCAGTTGCAAACACATGCCGACAATTTGATTCATCCGGACGCCCGAGCTATGATTGCAAGGTGACCGATCCGAACAGCAGGCAACTGTCTGTATCTGCCGACATTTCAAGACATGATTCCGGGCCTGGCGCCGTCGGCCTGGAGAACCTCGGCAGGAAGACGTTCTTCCGCCAGCGCGATGCGGCCGCAATGGGCGTCGACTCCCGTACGCTGCGGCGACTGGTAGACGATGGATCCGTCGAGCGCGTAGCGCGCGGCCTCTACCGCGTCGCGGATGCCGAGGTGACCGAACACTACACCCTGGCCGCTGTCTGCGCCCGGGTCCCGGACGCCATCGTCTGCCTGCTCTCCGCTCTGAGCGTCCACGAGCTCACCACGCAGATTGCGTGGCAGGAGTGGATCGCCATCCCCCACAAGGCCCGCGTGCCCCGCCTGCCCGGACTTCCGGTCCGGGTGGTGCGCTTCTCCGGCGCCGCGCTGCACTACGGCGTCGTGAACACGACCTTTGAGGGGGTGCCCGTCCGCATCACCAGCCCGGCCCGCACCGTCGTGGACTGCTTCCGCTTCCGTCGGCTGGTCGGCAAGGACGTCGCGATCGAGGCGCTGCGCGACGCCCTGTTCGACCGCAAGGCGAGCGTCGACCAGATCTGGCGGGCGGCCGAAGTGTGCCGCGCGAAGTCGCTCGTCGGCCCGGCGCTCGAAGCGCTGGTGGCATGACTCCCAAGAAGGCCATCCGGGACGTACCCGCGTCCGTTCGCCAGCACCTGCTGAACCTCGCCCGCGAGCAGCAACTCCGCTTCGAAGCCGTGCTCCAGCGCTTCGCCGTCGAGCGCTTCCTCTACCGCCTCTCCGCCTCGGACGAGGTGGACCGATACACCCTGAAGGGCGCGGCGCTCCTCCGCATGTGGACCGGACACGAGCTGCGGCCGACCCGCGACATCGACTTCCTGGCCTGCGGCGACCGCGACGAGGCCGCCATTCGCGCCGGCCTGCGCGATATCTGCGGCGTTTCCTGCCTACAGGACGGCGTCGTCTTCGACCCTGCGACGATCGCGATCACAAGCATCCGTATCGATCAGCCGAACGGCGGCCTTCGGGTCCACATCCGGGGCAGCCTCGGCCGGGTCCGACTCACGGTTCCGATCGACATCGGCTTCGGCGACGTCCTCACACTCGGGCGTAGGGAGGATGACTACCCCACGCTCCTCGATCTGCCTGCCCCCCGCCTCTGGACATACCCGCGCGAGACGATGGTCGCCGAAAAGTTCCACGCGATGGCTAGCCTGGGCGACGCGAACTCGCGCGTGAAGGATCTCTGGGACGTGGCCTGCCTCGCACGCCGCTTCGCGTTCGACGGCGACACCTTGCGCACCGCCATCGAAGAGGCGTTCCGTCACCGCGGGACGTCGCTCGCGGGCGGCCGGCCGACGGCTCTGCTCCCCGCCTACTACGACGAGCACGAGTCACCCGCCCGCGGGCAACGCTGGCGCGAACTGAGACGGCAGATCGCGAGCGACATCGATGGGCCAGACCGCCTTGAGGATGCAGGCGACGATCTGCGGCGCTTCCTCGGCCCGGTCTGCGACAGCCTGATCGAGAAGCGTCCGTTCACGCACGCGTGGCCCGCTGGCGGGCCGTGGCTGCCGACAGAACAGGTTCGAGCCGTAGGTGAGGGCGGTGACTGACGCGACCGATTCGGTTCCGGAGGTGCGACATCGTGGCTTCCGGCCGTACCCCAAATACACGGAGTCCGGTGTCGAGTGGCTGGGCGAGATCCCGGAGCACTGGGAGTCCAAGGCGGTGAAACGCCAGTTTCGCGTTGTGAACGGGTCTACCCCCAAGAGCGGTGCGGCTGAGAACTGGGATGGTGACATCCCCTGGGTCACTCCGGACGACCTCGGCAAGATGAACGACCGCGTGATCAACGAGCCCTCACGGCACCTCACACGCAAGGGATACGAGAGTTGCGGCACACAGATGGTGCGTGCCGGAAGCCTTGTTCTATCTACTCGCGCCCCGATCGGTCATCTTGGGATTGCCGGCACTGCGGTCTGCACGAATCAAGGTTGCCGATCGCTCGTATTTCGACGCCTAGGTGACGAGAGGTACTTCTACTTCCAACTCCATGCGGCAAGACCTGTGCTCGAGGCGGCAGGTCGAGGTAGCACGTTCAAGGAACTCGGGAGCGAAGACCTGCAATCAACTGAGCTCGCCGTACCACCGCTGTACGAACAACGCGTCATCGCCGACTTCCTCGACGGTGAGACGGCGAAGATCGATGCGCTCTTGGCGAAAAAGGAGCGACTGATCGAACTGCTTCAGGAAAAACGCACGGCTCTAGTCACCCGCGCTGTCACCCGGGGCCTCGACCCGAACGTCCCCATGAAGGACTCCGGTGTGCAGTGGCTGGACAAGATCCCCGCCCAGTGGCAGCTCGGACCACTCAAGCGGATTTCTCCCGAAATCACCGTTGGAGTGGTAGTCAATCCGTCCACGTACGTCCAGACGGAAGGGGTTCCGTTCTTGTACGGTAGCGACATTCGCGAAGGGCGCGCAGTTGCCGCTACTGCAAGACGCATGAGCGACGAGGATAGTAAGTCGCTCAGCAAGTCTCGTCTGAGCGCCGGCGACCTAGTGTGCGTGCGCGTGGGCGCACCCGGTGTCACTGCTGTCATCTCGCCTGAGCTCGAAGGGGCCAACTGCGCTTCCGTTCTGATCGTCCGCCACGCGAGCACCTTCGATTCACAGTGGCTCTGCTATGCGATGAACAGTAGGATCGTCCGGCATCAGGTTGAACTCGTTCAGTACGGTGCTGCCCAGGAACAGTTCAACGTCGCTCACGCTGTAGAGTTCGTGGTCCCATTGGCTCCTGCATCCGAGCAGCGGGAGATTGCCGCTTTCCTCGACCTCAGGACCACGAAGCTCGACGCTCTCGTCACCAAGATCCGCGAAGCCGTCGACCACCTCAAGGAGTTCCGCACCACCCTGATCTCCGCTGCGGTGACCGGTAAGATCGACGTCCGAGACGCCCCCGACCAAGCAACGACTCAGGGAGGCGCGCTGTGACCCCCGATGTGTCCGAGCGAGCCTTTGAGGACACGATCGAGGCGACCCTGCTGCGCCACGGCCCCAGCGCCCGTCGCAGCAGCTCAACACGGGCACGGGAATCATCGCCGACCTACGGCGACGATCCGTTGCCGGGTGGCTACCGCAAGCGGCGTCCGGAGGATTACGACCGGGGGCTTTGCCTGCTCCCAACGGACGTCGTCGACTTCCTCCTGGCCACACAGCCAAAGGAATGGGAGCGGCTACGGCAGCACCACGGCGCCGACATCAAGCCGCGCTTCCTCGGCCGGCTCTCGCGCGAGATCGCCCGGCGCGGCGCCCTCGACGTGCTTCGCAACGGCGTCAAGGACTCCGGCTGCAAGTTCGACTTGGCTTACTTCCGCCCCGCGAGCGGTCTCAACGAAGAACTGCAGCGCCTGCACGCGGCCAACCTCTTCGCCGTCGCGCGCCAGCTCCGCTACAGCGAACAGGGCGAGCAGAGCCTCGATCTCGCGCTCTTCCTGAATGGCATCCCCATCTTCACGGCCGAGCTCAAGAACCGGTTCAACGGGCAGGACGTCCAGGACGCCATCCAGCAGTACTGCGAAGACCGCGATCCACGCGAGCCACTGTTCGCCTATGGGCGCTGTCTCGCCCACTTCGCGGTGGACCCAGAGCAAGTGTTCGTGACGACGGCGCTCGCCGGTCCGAAGACGCGCTTCCTGCCGTTCAACCAGGGCCGCTTCGGCGGGGCGGGCAACCCACCGGTCCCGCCCACCCGCAAAGGCCTCCCGACCGACTACCTGTGGGAACGCGTCTGGGCTCGCGACAGCGTGCTCGACCTCGTCCGCCAGTTCATCCACGAGGTCGAGGTGGAGGACGACCGTGGACGAAGGACCGGCAAGCGCTTCCTGATCTTCCCCCGCTACCAGCAGCTCGACTGCGTGCGCCGGCTCGTGGGCCACGCACGCAACCACGGTGCGGGCCAGCGCTACCTGATTCAGCACTCGGCCGGCAGCGGCAAGAGCTTCACCATCGCCTGGCTCGCCCACCGACTCTCGGTCCTGCACGATGCCGACGACCGCCGCGTCTTCGACTCGGTGGTCGTGGTGACCGACCGGCGCGTGCTTGACCGCCAGCTACAGCGCACCATCCGGCAGTTCGAGCAGACCCTCGGTGTGGTGGAGAACATCGACGAGACGTCGCGCCAGCTCCGCGAGGCGCTCGAAGCAGGACGGACGATCATCGTCACCACGCTCCAGAAGTTCCCCGTCATCGCGGAGCAGATCGGCGAGCTTCCCGGCAAGCGCTTCGCCGTGATCGTGGACGAGGCGCATTCGTCGCAGTCCGGCGAAAGCACGAAGAGCCTCAAGGCGGTGCTCGCGTCAGGAAGCCTGGAGGACGCCGAACGGGAAGAAGCGGGCGCCGAGACCCCGGAGGAGGAGATCGAGGATCGAGTCCTCGAGGAGATCCGTAAACGTGGGCGGCTGCCGAACCTGTCGACGTTCGCCTTCACGGCCACCCCGAAGCCCAAGACCCTGGAGCTGTTCGGCAGCAAGCGGCCCGACGGGAAGTTCGAGCCGTTCCATCGCTACAGCATGCGCCAGGCCATCGAGGAAGGATTCATCCTCGACGTGCTCCGGAGCTATTCGACCTATCGGGCCTACTGGCGGCTGCTGAAGAAGATCGAGAACGACCCCCGCTACGACAAGCGCAAGGCGGAGTACCTGCTCAAGTCGTTCGTCGAGCTGCACCCGCACGCCATCGGCGAGAAGATCGCCATCTGCGTCGAGCACTTCGCCGCCCAGGTTGCCGCAGAGATCGACGGCCGGGCCAAGGCGATGATCGTCACGCGCTCGCGGCTTCACGCGGTCCGCACCAAGATCGCCTTGGACAGTTACCTCGCCGGGCAGGGCCATCCGTGGAGGGCGCTCGTCGCGTTCTCCGGCACCGTGAAGGACGGCGGCGAGTCCTACACGGAGTCGGGCATGAACTCGGCCGGAGAGGATCGCGTCATCAGCGACCGGCAAACGGCGGCCGAGTTCGACAAGCCCGAGTACCGCTTCCTGGTGGTAGCCAGCAAGTTCCAGACCGGCTTCGACCAGCCGCTGCTCCACACCATGTACGTGGACAAGAAGCTCGGCGGCGTGAACGCGGTGCAGACGCTGTCCCGTCTGAACCGCACCCACCCCGGCAAGCAGGGCACGATGGTGCTCGACTTCGCGAACGAGGCGGACGAGATCAAGAAGGCCTTCGAGCCGTACTACGAGACCACGCTGCTCTCCGAAGAAACCGACCCCAACCTACTCTACGAAGTCCAGGGCCGGCTGCTCGATTTCGGCGTCTTCACCGCATACGATGTCGAGTCTTTCGCGCGGGTCTATTTCGACCCAAAGTCGAACCAGGACCGGCTCTACGCGGCACTGGAACCCGCTCGCCAGCGCTTCGTCGAGCTCGGTCCCGACGAGCGTGGCGACTTCCGCGGCCAGCTCACCGACTACGTACGCCTGTACTCGTTCCTCTCCCAAGTGTTGACCTTCGCCGACCCGGACCTGGAGAAGCTCAACGTCTTCGCCCGGTACCTCCGGCGCCTGCTCCCGCCCGACCCCGACGAGCTGCCTCGCGAGGTCCAGCAGAACATCGACATGGAGTCGTTCCGCATCCAGCAAACGAGTCGCGGCCGGATCAAGTTGGAACGGCAAGGGCAGGCCCTTGACCCCGCCGGAAGCAAGCCGTCTGGAGGCGGGGTCGCGGAGGAGATCGAGTCGCTCTCACGGATCATCGAGGCGCTGAACGAACGCTTCGGCCTGAACCTGGGTCCCGAGCACCGCGTCGCCCTGGAGCAGATCCGCTCGGCTCTCGACGAGGACGCCGGCCTGGATGCCAGCGCCCGCGTGAACACCCGCGAGAACGTGCGGCTGACCTTCGATCCCAAGGTCGAGGACAAGATCCAGGAGATCGTCGAAACCAACTTCGACCTCTACAAGCGCATCACCGACGACCCGGACTTCGGCCAAGCGCTCAAGAACTTCCTTTTCGACGACTACATCCGGCGGCACAGGCGCGCCGAGGAACTGCTCAAGCTGCAGGAATCGAAGACACTCGAGTTCAAGTCGAGCCTGCGCTGGAACCTGCAGGAGGATCGCAAGGACGACCGGCATGTGACCCACGCGGCGCTCAAGACCATCGCCGCGTTCCTCAACACCGAGGGCGGCGACCTCCTCATAGGCGTGGACGACGACCGCAAAGTGCTCGGCATCGAGCACGACCGCCTGGAGGGCGACGACAAGTTCATGCGCCACCTGACCCAGGCCGTGCGCAACGGCCTCGGCGACCGCGCCGGCACCTGCATCGATCCCAAGACGCAGATCGTCGACGGCAAGACCGTCTGCCTCGTGAGCTGCCAGCGCAGCCCCGAGCCCGTGTACCTGCGCTGGAAGGGTGTTGAGAAGACCGATGGCGGCGACCTCTACGTTCGGACGGGTCCTGGCTCCGTGCGACTCGGCGAAGAGGACGCCAACAAGTACGTCGCCACCCGATTCAACTCGCAATAGCCCCTGCCAGGAAACACACCGCGCTCGCAGGCTCTGGCAGAACAGCCACTCTGTAACGTGAGCGGACCAAGTCGATGACGCTGCGTGGCGGGCACAATCCACGATGCAGGGTGCGGATCAAGCGGCTCTGCCGCTCGGGAAGGCGCTACGAGGTGCCAATGGCGGCTGAGAGCCCGGATCAGGCCGTCCAGAAGTGCCGCGGCGCGGCCCTGGAGGCTGCGCGGCGTCCCGACACCGGCCAGTTCCCGCATGAGCACATCCAGATTCGCCCCCGCAGACATGCACGAGCAGTCGCTCGAGCACGTTGGCAACGCCGCGCATATGCAATCGGCGAACTGGCGGAAGAGCCAAGGCTGCCGTGCCACCATGGGCGATGAACTGAATTCAACAGTTTTTCTGGAGCCGTTGTTGTATGCCACCCGCCAGCCGCCAACTCGCGTTTCTTGAACTGCTCGAATGGCTTGAGACCGCCGGGCTGACAACCAGCGCGCCAGGATACGATCGAAATGACGGGCAACTCGGACTGCTGGACGCTACAGATCAACAACTGCTCGGAAGTGGCCTTATGGCACTCAAGGACAAGCTCGTTTCCATCTTTGACGCATTCTCCAGGCGCTCAGCGCCTCAGGCGAAGGGATACAAGCCAGACGCAATCTCCGACACGCTGCGAAATCGAGTGTTGCTGTTATACCGTGACCTGCTGTCGGGTCAATGGCCGAATCGCTATGCCTCGCAAGGCGGCTTCACCAGAGAATTCTGGGAAGACATAGCCAGGCTCCTCCAGCACCTCTACGGCCGGCCCAGGCTGTCAACGACGCGGACTCATTCAGCCGCGGAGGATGCCCACCGCTTCGTCTACGAATGCGACCCTGCCCACTTCTTCGATTTTCTGGAGCTGACTTTCAAGACAGAGTGTCTCCGGCACGTCATTTTCGATCGTAATGAACTCGTCGATGCGATCAATGAGATATTCCGTGTAGAGGACGCGCCATACCAGCTGACGCCGGTGGTGACGGAGCACGAAGAGGCACCTGGCGGCGGAACGTACATCCATACCGTTGCGTTGCCAAAGATTGTCAGGGTGGAGGACGAGGTGACGCATTCCGAAGCGGTCGCCCCAGCTCTGTCGGTCCTGGCGGCACCGCACTTCAAGGCGGCCAATCTCGAATTCCGTGATGCGTTAGAGGAATACCGCAAAGGCCATTACGGCGACTGCCTCACGAAATGTAACAGCGCGTTCGAAAGCGTGATGAAGGCTCTTTGTCAGCGTCACCAATGGCCGTTCGACGAAAATAAAGCGACGGCTTGGCTACTCTTGGATACCATCATCTCTCATTCAACTCTCGACAAGTTCTTTAAGGATCCTCTCGCGCTGATCGCAACTATGCGAAACAAGCTGAGCAGCTCCCACGGTGGCGGGACGGCTGTCCGGGACGTTGAGCGACATACTGCCCAATACGCCATCACGACCACGGCCGCTGCGATAGTGTTGCTGGTGCATGCGGCGGGAAGGTAGGCAATCTGCCGCGCAACACCCACACGCACCGCGTAGCTGGCGCCGGGCGTGGAAGTCGGGTGTCAGTGATGGCTGGCGAGCGTATATGTCACCGTCGCCGTGGTCGCGACCAATCGCCCGGTCGGGCCGTCGACCAGAAATCATTACCGGATCTACACCACGCGGCGCTGTTCGCGGTGTTGTCAATGGCAATCGAAAACTGCACACTCTTGGGGGAGACGTCTCGGGCTCAGCGGATGTTCTCCCGTTGATGCCGACCACGCGTTTCGGGCTGGACGCAGGGAGCGGAGCGAGTGGAGTCCGGCCCGTTCGAATTGTCGACTGTTGTAGCGCATCGGCCACGTCCATGTGCAATCCGATTTCGCCGGCTTATGTCCGAATCGGCAAATGGCCCGTCGGCAATTCGCCATCGCCGAGGTCTTCTGCAGCAAGCTCGTCCAAGTCGACGCCCGAATGGAGCAAGACCGCCTTGTAAGCATCCAGCAAAGTCCCGTGTATTGCTTCCAAGTCGCGAAGCATTACTTCACGACCAGCATCTGAATTGCGGCGGAAGTTGTGTTTGAGGTAAAAGGAGTGTACCAATCGATTGCGTGACACTAAGGCATCGCTGAGCAGTTGCTCGATATTCCCAATCGGCAGCCCCGCCTGTCCGAGGCTCCGCACTAGTTGGCCGAGAGTTTGCCTATTGAGGCGATCGTATATATCAGTCGCTCTGTTCGAGTCCGGGTTATCGAGGAGACCCGCTTCGATGCACTTGTGGGTCAGGAGCAAATTACCGAGCTCTGTCTCCAGAAGCTGCGCGCCTTCGGATACTTCGCCGAACTTCCTGTAGACTTCATCTAGCGTAGGCATCCGCGCATCCCCTCAATCTCCCAAAACAGTGTAACAACTCCGCACCGTCGTCAGGCCACGACGCCGACAACTGCATCCGACCCAAGAAGAGCACCAAGTGGGCTTGATCCACTTTCGTGGACGGGTTGACTATGCTGCCGGCGTCAGCCTCC
>VXRJ01000017.1 GCA_009838525.1 Acidobacteriota bacterium | reverse complement strand
GGCCGCCCTTGGCCTCGGCCGCCGACATGCTCACGCCGCAGGGCTCGCAGCCGACCAGGCCCGAGAGCAGGTAGGGGCTGGAGACGCGCCGCGGGTTCGATTTCTTGGGCGCGCGCGACTTGAGCAGCCGCTGTACGTACTGGAACTCTTCGCGCGTCACGATGGCCGGGAAGGCGTCCTCGACCCGCACCGGCTCCGAACCGTCTTTGGCGTTGTGACCCCACACCAACGTGCCGGTGTAGGCCTCGTTGCTCAGCAGCCGGTGCACGGTGGTCTTGAGCCAGGGCTTGCCCGTGGTCGTGGGGATGCCGTCGGCGTTGAGCGTGCGGGTGATGTCGAGCACGCTCTGACCGGCCGAGGCCATCTCGAAAATGCGCCGCACGACCTCGTCCACAGGCGGATTGAGCACGAGGGTGGGACGCTCCTTGCCGCCGTCGGCGACCTTGACCCGTTTGTAACCGTAGGGCGGCCGGCTGGCCACCCAGAAGCCTCTTGAGGCGGCCTCGCGCATGCCGCGCGTGACCTCTTGGGCCAGGTTCTCGGAGTAGAACTCGTCGACCGACTCGATGATCGCCTCCATCAGCTTGCCGGTCGGGGTGTCGTCGGCGTGCTCGGTGATCGAGGTGACCCGAATGCCGCGCCGGCGCAGCATCGACTTGAAGGCGACGGCGTGCTCGCGCTTGCGGGTGAAGCGCGAGAACTTCCAGACCAGGATCTCCTGGAAGGGAGACTCGGTCTCGGAGGCCTCGTCCAGCATCTTGCGGAACTGTGGCCGGTCGGCGACGCGGCCCGACTCGGCTTCGTCGATGTACTCGCGGGCGACGACGTAGCCGTTGCGCTCGGCGTAGTCGCGCAGGGCGCGCAGCTGGGCGGCGACTGAGAGATCGACATCCTGGCGGTCCGACGAGACGCGGGCGTAGAGCGCGACCGGGGTCATGGGCTGTGGTTGCTGCATCTGGCGCTCCCTTTACGGCTATTGCGTTGCGTCTGGGTCCATGTTCGAAACAGCGTAGCCAATCCGGACGGCGTTGACACCGACGCGGGCGTCGGATCATCGCGATTCTCGGGCACAGGAAGTCGGCGTACACGCCTGGGATCGAAGACTCTTGGCGCTTCACCGACGGTCGTCGGACCACCGCGCGGATGCTGTGCTCCACGTCCCAAGAGATCGGCTGTCGGAGAGTTATCGACGTCGACCTCGTCCGACACAGTGATCCAGATGACAAGGTCAACAGAGTCGCCAACGTCGGATGCAAGCCCTTGACCTATCAAGCGCGAGACACCGTGACGACGCTGTTCACCGCGACATACGGCCGACTTCAGTCCACTTCCAGCCGTCTCGGCTTGAACGCAGTGGACGATCTCCACTGTATCTTCCTCCCGCACTCAGTGCTGGCGTGCCGGTCGAACCTCTCCTCCTCTCGTTTGCCACAAGCAGCACAGCCGCTTCTGTCAATAGAAAAGCGGAGCTGACCTGCGCCAGGCGCGGACCAGAGATCGGCCAAGCCAGGTCGGACTCGACGTGAGGTCGGAGTCAATCGCAGAGCACCGCAATACAATCCTCGCTGGTCGGGTACTTCGGATTGTGCGCAAATGGGATCACGTGGGATCGCGAACTGCAACATGTGGGGCGAGGTTGTGACACAATGGCGTTCGTCCGCTCCACCTCGGGTCCGAGCTGCTGAAACGACGGCGACTAGCCAGGTGAGCGAATGGTCGTGATCCGCTGCTCCGACCTATCCTGGAGCTGATTCGACCACCTCCGTCGAAGGATAGCCGGTGTCTGACAGTTCTGGCGAGTTCATCCTGCACCCGATCTTGACCGTGGTCCGTCTCTCACTGGAAGACGTGCTATCGAAGATTCGCGTGCCTCCGCTCCCTGCTCGAAGCCCAGACCAGCTTCAGGCCGGCGGGACTCTGACGGAGGTCACGGATGCGCAGGCGTACATAGCTAACTCGCTGCCGGTGGGCGTGTGGGGACAGTGCATGGTCGGTATAGATTTCATGCAGGGCCTAAAGGCAACGATTTCCTCGGACACATACTTCTCAGCGCACGCACTCGCCAGATCGGCCCTTGAGTCATTTGCATTCGGATTCTGGATCTGCGACGACAGGCTGAACACCAACGAGAGGTATCACCGAGCGCTGTTGCTGCACCGCACACAGATTGCCGAGGAGCAAAGGCGGGTGTTGCGCGGAGTGAAGGCGACTCAGGCCAATCAAGTTAAGAGATACGAGAGAGCCTTCGCCGATCGACTCAGGTTGATTGACGCGGGCATCACCCACTTCGCTCGGGAACTGGCTCAACAGGGAATCTCTTATCCCGCCCGTGTGCCCTCCAAGACCGAAGTCGTCCAGAACGTCATCAGAGACATCTCTCCCATCCCCCACGCCATATATGGCACCTTGAGCGCCGTGGTTCATGGTGATCCGATCTTCGCGTACGGATTGATGTCTCCGCACACGGATCCAGGACGTCCTTCGGGTCCTGATGGATCGGTGCGTTTGTCCACGACAATCACCAATCACCTGACACCTGCTTGGCATGCCATCTCCTCAATGTGCATATGTCTAGGCGTGGCCAGTTTGGTCCTGAAGATCGAGGGTGACATGGGTGCAATGACTGCATTAGCCAAGGACGTCATGGGGTTCATCGCCCACAATGGCGACGAACCGCTCTGGTTTCGCGCCAATGCTCCGGTAAGCGATGAGCAACTGCATTCTCTCGATTGGTACCTAGAGGAGAAGGGCATCGCGCCGGATTCAATTGGGTTGGCGCGACCCTGACAGAATCGCTGCTCAGTAGGAGCGACAAACTCGCTGCTCTTCGACAGTCACTGCACGAGTTTAGGGCGATCAATACACGATGTTCGGCGCCGAAACACGCGCCCGGCCCGCGCCCATCGGCGGGAGCGGCCGCGCCGACGGTCCGGGCGGTTGCTGCAACATTTGTCCCGCGCTTGGCAAGGGAGCCCTGACAGGGGTTGAGACACTGCAATCGAGCGGCATCCGGGATGGCGCTCGATGCGGCGGCGGTATCCAGCGCTGGGTTTCGTGCTGGCAAGAGGCGGCGGGCGGGGTGG